>DATNQK010000502.1:0-1985 GCA_036704065.1 Stenomitos sp. | reverse complement strand
GAACGCCTCAATAGTTTCTCTAATTCTTCTTTCTCAGACTCACTCAATATGATGGGTACTGCTGACAGTTGGGGCATCGCTTTGAAGCCTCAAACCTTGTACCTCTATATAGTAGGTAAACTTATGCCAAGCTGTACTAGTCAATTAATTCAGCTTATTTCAGTAGCATTTAGTCATAGGATAGATAAAATCTGCGATCGCAGACAAGAACGCGGAGCTTAAGTCTTAGTGCATCGCGGAGTTGTCAAGGAGCTTTTTAGAGGCATTACCTATAGAAGAAGTCTTAAATCGCGTTTTCTTAGTCGATAGCTAAGGCGTGAAAAAAGAAAATCAGAAGAAATACTGAATATATCCGCCTAAATATGTATATAGGATAAACTATGGATTAATTCAGCATAAACCGCTGGTAGACTTAAAAAAGTGGATATGTTTCCAATTAAACACCTGATTAAGATGAATAGTGGATAAAATTCAGATTTCCCCCTGAGCGGAGAATTAGGAAGAAATCTATCCGTCTAATTGTCAAGATTTACTGAATAGGTGGATTAGTTTCCGCTTTTAGTAGATTTGCACGCGCATAGGTAGATAGTTTCCCTCTAATAAAGAGTTAGGCGGAAAAGAGTGAGTCTAATAAAGAGTTAGGTTGCTTTATATACCAGTGTAGGCAGTACTTCAAGTCTGTTGGTTTTGAATCAAATAAATCTCTGTAAACTTACGAAGAACTGTCCGGATTTCTGAAAGTAGATTCTTTACTCGATGGGGAAAATCCAGTAGTTTTTATTAGCCAAGTATTCAATGCATAACCAACGATCTAGATACTTACAAATATTCCCTCTACAAGGCTTCTGGGGTATAGCTGTTTGGATTCTTACTCTAGCTATGTGGAACGCCATACGTCATCTTCTTTCCAGATGGGTCTTCTAGGAATCTATACAATCAACCCCTATCTTGGAAACTAACTGAACGCCAGAAACAAAATTTGCGATATGCATGGGACGAGTTGCTGAGCCATTCTGTCATAGATGAGATCAAGGATCTTTGGCTCAATAAATGGAATATGACTTGAGAGTGAAACTAGGCAATGCAATTAGAGTTGATTAACCTGTTTTTAGTATCAAGTTCCTCTAAGTTTTAAGACCAAGGTGCATAGGTCATTATGTTTAATTATTTACTTCCATTTCTGGGCATGACAGGGTTAGTCCTTGTTTCAGTTCTATGGTTACAGCCTCGGTGGCTGTTTTCCATTGCAACTTTGATAGTTCCTGGAGTTATATATTTTGCTAAAACCGATAAGCCTATAATTGCACTTACCATCGATGATGGTCCTGATGCTGAGACAACACCGAAGATTTTGGAGATTCTGCGACATCATGAAGCACGAGCTACTTTTTTTGTTATTAGCAGCAGGATAGAAGGAAACGAGCTTCTGATTCAAGAAATGGTTGACTACAGACATGAGTTGGGAAACCATATGACTGAAGACAAGCCAAGTTTCAAACTCTTACCGCAAGAGTTTGAAGTGGAGTTTCTAAAAGCTGATACCATCCTGTCTAAATTTGCTAAACCTCGCTGGCTACGCCCTGCCGCTGGCTGGCCCAGAAACAGTATGGTCAAGACTGCACATAAGTATTATTACCAAGTTGCACTAGGGTCTATCTTCCCTTTTGATACTCTTATTCCTTCCTCCTGGTTTGCCCAAAAGCACATCTTATTTAATGTGCGTCCAGGAGCAATTGTTGTCTTGCACGATCATGGTTTGTGGGGCAAGAGGACAGCATCTACTTTGGAAAGAATCTTACCCGAACTATACCGAAGAGGTTATCGCGTTGTTACACTTTCAGAACCAACGCCACTGAAACAAGCTGAATCAATTGACTAGAGCAGCTTTGAGAACGTCACGAGGTTTGGTCATTCTTGGAAAAGGCTTTGGTCTGCGTTTTACTACTCTAGGTTCAGACCGAAACGCTCTTAAAGGCAACAAGTCC
>DATNQK010000501.1:0-13668 GCA_036704065.1 Stenomitos sp. | reverse complement strand
CGCGTCCCACGGTGCGCAGGTAGGACGGAAGGTCATCGGTCATCTCTCCATTAGTTTGTTTATTAGATCCTGTTTTGACCTTTGACACAAACTAATTTACAGTTCCCTATCGGTTTGACGCCACAAGCAGTGATCACCCGTCCTAGTAGTGTTTTGAGTCCAAAACGACTCTCATCTTGTGCAAAGTAGCGAATCGGTCGCTCATCATGTTGCACATCCCGTAAATGCTGACACAACAGCCTCAGGTCGTCTGCAAGGTTTGCTTAAAGGACTCGCGTGCTGCGGGGTCTTGCTTACGATTCTGAGGCCGAGCCGCTTTGAGTTTGGCCTTCAATCGATGACGCGTCATTTGATAGACCGTATGATACTCAGCTTCAACACCTAAGGTGTCGTATAACCACTGCTGCACTGCTCCATAGCTGGCAAAACCATGTTCTGGCTCTTGCAGTCGCTTGGCTAGCGCATTTTCTGCCCATTTGGGAATCACACGCACTGCCCCTGGCGATTTTTTGACCTCTAGCATGGCTTCAACGCCCCCGCTTTGGTAGTGCATCAACCAGGTTTGTACGGTGTTGCGATGTTTGCCGACTGCTTTGGCAATGGCCATAATGCTGGGTGGGTTATCCTGCTTCAACCAGTACAGCACTTGCAAGCGTTCCTTGTGTTTGGCGATTTTGGCGACGCGCAGTTTTGCGGCTAGAACTTCTACAGTTTCTGTGACTATCACTGCGGTTTTGCCAGCCATTGGAATGCCCTCAAACGACATTCCTCAGTTTAGCTGATCTGCCATCTCCTCAATTTAATTTGGTATAATCTGCATTTATTACCCTATATTTTAGCAATTACCTCTTATCTCCACAGTGTCCTAAAATAGCATTTTTTAGATTTTTAGAAGTGAGGTTTCTAGTCATGCGACTACAATAACTGCTGAATAAGTGCAGTCAACTGTTTGAGCTTAACAGGCTTGCTAAGATAATCATTTGCTCCTGCTGCTAAACACCGTTCCTGATCGCCAGTCATTGCTAAAGCCGTTAAGGCAATAATAGGAATATGTGCGAAATTTGGTAAGCGCCGAATATGTTGAATAGCCTCTAACCCATCCATCACTGGCATTTGAATATCCATTAGGATTAAGTCGGGTAATTCATGCTGAGTAAGGGCAATGGCTTCTTGGCCATTGCTAGCAACGAGCAGACGATACCCATGCATTTCCAGATAAAGGGAAATTGTCATAATGCTTTCTTCATTATCCTCCGCCAACAGAATTAAGGGGGAGGATGCAGGATCAAGAGGAATGAGGTCATGCCCAGAAGGCATTGGAGCAGTCAGTTCAGAGGTCAATAGTTCAGTAGCTGTGAAAGGTAGGTCAATCGTAAAACAACTTCCAACTCCCACCTCACTAGTTACCTCTACTTCACCGCCATGCAGATCTACAATTTGCTTGACGAGTGCTAACCCTAGTCCTGTGCCTTCGTATTGGCGATTGAGCGCACTATCAACTTGAATAAAGGGTTGAAAAAGTTTAGAGAGATTTTCTGTGGCAATGCCAATTCCTGTATCTTGAATTGCAAAGCGTAGCCAAGAGGTTGCTTGTCCCGCTTCCGGTTTGTTCAAAATCTGGACTGCTAAAGTGATACATCCTTGGTTGTCGGTGAACTTGACTGCATTACTAAGGAGGTTGATCAAAACCTGTTTAATGCGGCGCTCATCTACCCAAAGACTGGGCAAGTGAGAAGGAAGTTTAAGCTCTACTTTAATTTCTTTTTTGTGAGCTTGTTGCTTAATAAAGTCAAGGCTAGCGCGACAAAGGGAAGCAATTTCAGTAGAACTACAGTGTAATTCAAGTTGCCTGGATTCGAGTTTGGCGAGGTCTAAAATATCATTGAGCAGTGCAAGTAAGTGTAGCCCTGTGCGTTCAATGGTTTCTAATGCAGCTCGTTGTGGCATATTAATGTCGCCAAACACTCCATCTTGCAGTCCCTCTGACATTCCCAGAATGGCGTTGAGGGGGGTGCGCAGTTCATGGCTCATGTTGGCTAAGAACTCATCTTTGAGCCGAGTGGCTCGCACAAGCTCTTGGTTAGAAAGGGCAAGTTGATAATTGCGCTCTGAGAGTTGTTCTTGGGCTTGTTGCCGTTCTGTGAGTTGATGCTGTACCTGCGCGAACAGGCTTGCTTGTTGAATGGCGATCGCCAATTGATTAGCGATTTCTTGCGCCACCTGAATCTCAAAAGTTTGCCACTGATGGGGAGCTGAACAGTGATGAATACAAAGCAGCCCCCACAATTCATGACCTTGTAGTAAGGGAACTAGTAAATGAGCGCGGACTTGAAACTGAGCAAGAAGCTCACGCAGACAATCATGGAGAGAAGAATTGTCGACATCTGACGTTACTTGAACACGTCCTTGTCGATAAAGTAATGCATAGTTTTGGCTAAAACAGTGATCCTGAATAGACAAGCCGAAAGTAGAGGAAAAATCGGAAACAACTGCTTCTGCAACAAAAGTGCCTCTTGCGAGTTGAGTGTTCGGTTCAAACTGTAAGATACATACACGCTCTGCATGACTCCAGCGCAAGATTTCTTGACAGGCGGTATTAAAGATGGTTTGGAGATTCAGAGTTTCTCGAATGTGTTTGGTGATTTCGCGTAACAAGGTTTCTCGGTTCGCTTGCTGGCGAACTCGGTCTTGACTCAGAAGAAGCTCAGCCGTTCTCTCTGCAATCCGCTGCTCTAGGGACTGATTCAGTTCTTGCAGGGAATGTTCGGCTTGTTTACGCTGCGTAACATCTTCCGAGAAGATAATAACACCACCGATTTGATCAGCTCCTGTATGCCACGGACGTGCTTCCCAGCGGATCCATTGCAGTGTACCATCGAGGCGAATCAGCAAATCCTCATCGCATTTTTCAACCGCGCCAGCCAAGCACCGTTGATGCACCTCGCGCCAGCGTGCAGGAAGTTGGCTGAAGACTTCGTCATGCGAGCGCCCAATTAACGATTCGACCGAATCTAAGTGATAGTCATTGACCCAGCGTTGGCTTGCCATCACATACTGCATCTGCCGATCAAACATAGCAATACCAGCGGGGGCATATTGGGCAAATAAATGTAGGAGAGATTCCCGTTGGCGCAGGGCAGCATCCGATTGTTCGCGTTCAGCAGCAACCCGCTTCCGTTCGCTAATATCACGGCAACTACAGAAGCGGATATATTCGCCTTCCCACTCCACAATATTGCTACTCACTTCCACGGCAAAGGATGAGCTATCTTTGCGACGATGCTGAGTTTCTAGAATTTGTTTTCTGCACTGAAGGACAGCTTGCATATTTTGCTGCAGTTCTTCAACTGTAAACTGGCAATCCCAGTCAAAAACCGTCAATTCTGTCACTTCTGCTAATGTATAGCCTAGCATTTCGGCAAAACGAGGATTTGCTTCTAATACTTGACCTTGTTCATTCAGGATAACGATGCCATCAAAGGCCGTATTAAATAAGGTCTGAACCCGCAGCAATTCTTTGGCTAAAGCATGTTCGGCTTGTTTGCGTTCTGTAATATCAATGTCTACCCCTGCCATCCGTATGGCTCGATTCGATGTGTCTCGTAACACATTTCCTTTACTGCAAGTCCAACGGATATTCCCGTCTGGCCTGACAAAGCGAAATTCAATATCGTAAGCATCGCCTTGTTCCAGGCTCCGTTGAATGGCTGCGAATACTCGCTCGCGATCCTCTGGGTAGATCATGGCAGACAGGGTTTCAATGCTCCCCTCAAATGTGCCAGGCTCTATGCCCATCAACCTTTGTAAGCTTTCTGACCAAATGATTTGGTTGGTTTCGATATGCCAGTCCCAACTCCCCATGCGGGCCGCATCTAAAGCAACCCGAAGCCGTTCTTCGCTTTCCCGTAAGGCAACTTCTGCTTGGATGCGATCGTTAATATCTTTGACCACACTCAGGATGCAAAGTTGACCCCCAATTTCGACCAGTTGGCAGGATAACAGGCCCGTAAAGGTTTCGCCAGATTTTTTGCGGAAAATAGCTTCGCAATTTTGGAGCGTGAGTTCGGTTGCCAGCAGCGCAAGCACTTGTTCGTGTTCTATGGGATCAGCCCACAGTTGTAAGTCTGCTGTTGATTTTCCAATGGCTTCTGAATGTAGGTAACCCGTCACATGGGTAAATTGAGGGTTGGTATTAAGAATCTTTCCATCACTCGCTCGCGTGATGAGAATGATATCAGGAATAGATTGGAAAGTCGCAGCAAACTGCGCTTCGCGTTCTTGTAATGCCCATTCCGATAACTTCCGTTCAGTGATGTCTCGGATGGCAAAAACTTGAACCGTTTTTCCTTGAAAAATGCATTGTTGACCTCCGCCCTCAATATGAATCAAGCTGCCATCTTTTTTGATGCCTACAACTTCATAGGACGATCCCGATGGGTCAGCAAGATGGTTGAGGATAATTTCATAAGATTCCGGTGTGAAGAAATCAACAACTGACTTGCCAATGACTTCCTCTACCGTATAGCCAAATATATGCGCAAACCCTGCATTGGATTGAATAATCTGCGCGTCCGCTTGAATAATGAATCCTTCAAAGATGGTGCTCAATAAGGCCCAACAATGCTGTGCATCATCTTGTAGCCTCTGCTCCAATGTTTGACGCGCAGAAACCTCTAATTGCAATGCTGCTTTAAGCTCCTCTACTTCCTGCGTTTGTTGCAGAACTCTCGCTTCTAATGTGGCGTTCAAGTTCTGTAGCTCCTGCTTTTTTTCTGTGGCGGCAGTGATATCGCGGCTGATGTGGAGTACTGCCTCAATTGTCTCGCCCTGACCCACAATAGGAGAAAAAATAGTTTCATAGTAGCGTATTCCCTGGTCTGATTGCAAACATATCTCTTGTTTGATTGGACCTTTTCTTTGAAACACGGCTTCTCGTTGTGCCTGTTGCTGCTCTAAGAAGTAAGTCGATAGATTGAGTTCGCGGCCTGTTTTCCCAAGAACCTCACCTGCATCTAATCCCAAGGTGACAAGTCCTGCTGGATTAGCGTAGAGATATCGTCCTGCTCTGTCAAACACATAAGTAGAGTCAGGTGAATGTGCCAGAAGTGTAACCAGCCCCTCAAGTTGAGCTGTAAGTGAAATGGGCGGGGTATCTGACATGATGGTGTGTGAATAAGAGGAGGAACATGGGTATCAATTTAAATCGAGACCATTTGTATAAAGGTCTTTCTAGATGTTTTGGGTTTCAATGTACGCTTTGCTTTCTTAGTTCAGGACAAAAACTTGGAAAGGAAGTAGAAGTGGGGGTTTCTTCAGAATTGAAGAGCTTCATGAACCCCTTAGCAACATCATAAACAACTTCAAGCCCTTCTCAAACGCTACCTACCCTCTATGATTCATGAGGAATATCTAGGGGTACGAGTTTTATTAAGTTTCTGTTAGTAGAACTGTTTAAGGAGGAGATAGAAGTAGCAAAGTACTTCAAAATGCCTTTAAGCTGTATGAAACTCCTAAAATCACAGCAAATAAACACACCAATGCTACTGAAATAAGAAGAGCCAAAATCTTGCAAAACTTGATTTAGAGGCATCATAGCTTTACAGCCCACTCTAACCTCTTTTTGCCTCATACTCAATCGTGCTAAAATCCCCAAGCTGAGGTGGATCCAAAGAACTGGACAGAGTAAGAGGGATCATAAGCTCTAAGTCGTCTATCCCCGTTGTCGCTTATGCGACCTCAACTGTCCTCAGACTTTTAGCATAAACCTGTTCGGGGTTTTGCTAATCCAAAGCCTGATGTGGTTTCTCAGACTTATGCCAATTAAAACCGTCTTTATTTTCACATTTGCATTTAAGAAGCAAGCTCAACAGCAATCGAAACGAGAGTTTACAGTCCATTGCCACCGATTCACCTAAGATTTGTCAGTTAAGGTGATTTCCTGAAAAGAAATTTCCTTGCAACTTTATCGAATCAAGATATCCCATTTGGGTAACAACGGGTTCCGTTCTAAGCGTTTCTCAATTCCTCGCATCTCTTTCTTCGTCAGTGAAATTCCTTTTGCATAAATCTTTTGTGTCAAGGTCACAATGGGATGAATGCCTTTCCAAGTCATGCTGCTGGCCCATTTCAACAGGGTTTTGACATCCGTCAATAATGTCCCATTCCAATGCTGCTCCAAAATCCCCCAACACCGCTCAATCGGGTTGTACTTGCTGTGATAAGGCGGATAGTACAGCAGTTGGATAGGCTTGCCGATTTGTTCGCTAAAGGCGACAAGCCGATTCAGAAACTGAGTGCGGACCCCACTATTTTCAGGACCGTTATCCAGCTTGAGCTGGATGAGCTGGGTGTCCTGCTGCTGTGAGTCCGTCAGTGTCCTCCACCAGTCCTGCAGGTTATCGACCATGAAGTCGCTCGTTTTGGCGGACTGACCAAAGCTGATGTGCAACGCGCCTGTGTCCTCGTCGAGAATGCCGCAGGGGATATATAGCAATCCCACACCAGTTGTGAGAATCTAGAGAAGATTCAAACGCGGTTGCGAATGGTTCTATGCTAGAAGACTTGAGTGACTTCATTGACTCCAACCCCGATGCGCGTGAACTCAAACGAGCAATAGCTGTCCAAATGTTTCTCAAAGGGTATAAGCATCGAGAGATTGGGGAGAGTCTTGGTGTGAGTTCAGGTTTCATTAGCAAATGGACGGGAGTCTACGAACAGTTGGGGGTATCTGGGTTGAAACTGGGGTATCGCGGATCCGTCGGGTACCTAGAACCGGAACAACGGCAAGCAGTGATCGCTTGGTTGAAGCACAAGAATTACTGGAATCTGGCGGAGCTGCAAGCCTATATCGAAGCGGAGTATGAGGTGGTGTTTAACTCTAAGCAAAGTTACTACACTTTGTTTGAGCAAGCTGGCATTAGCTGGAAGAAGACTCAGAAGCGCAATCCTAAAGCTGACCCTGAATTGGTAGAGAAAAAAACAGGAAATTACGTCGTGGTTGGACAGGCATCGGCAGGAAATTGTGACGAGAGAATTGGTGGTCTTCTTTGAGGACGAATGCCACCTGTTCTGGGGTGACTTGTGTGGCTATGTGTGGGGCAAAACCAGTGAACGCATTGAACTGCCCATCACCAACGAGCGTCTCAAGCAGACCTATTATGGGGCCGTTGATTTTTACACTCAACGCTGCCTGATTCAACCGACTCAGAAGGGCAATTCCGAGGGTACGATTGCCTTTCTCAAGTACTTGCTAGCTCAATGTCCCAACTCTCGCATTGCCCTGATCTGGGATGGGGCCACCTACCATCGCTCTCAAGCGGTCAAAGACTATTTAGCATCGGTCAATCAGAGACTTGATGAGTCCAATTGGAAAATCACCTGCATTCGATTTGCTCCCAATGACCCAAAGCAGAATCCGATTGAAGATATTTGGTTGCAGGCAAAGCGATTTATTCGAGAGTACTACCATTTGTGCCAATCATTTAATGCCGTTAAATTCCTCTTTGAGTTTGTGACTCACCGTCAAGTCTTTAACTTCGCAAAGCTTTTTACCTACGGCTGCTTCTCATAACTCATTTAGGATTGCTATACTTTGCCGTATCACCCATGTCGTGGTCACTGGCTTTTATCTGAGTGCGGCTTTTTCCGTTGCGCGACGAATCTCCTATCTCAACCGTGGCTTTGCAATCGATACTCAATCGTTTGACACTCCCGTCATGGTCTTTGGCGTCTTTGAGTTTGATGTTCGCAAAGATGGCGTCTGTTTGAGGCAGTTTTTTTGCGGCTTGGCTTTGAGGATTTTCCGCAGTCGATAGCCTGAACGGTTCAAGATCTCGGCCATCGCGCTGGGAGAAGGCAACTCCTCGTCACAGAAGCCTTGCTCGCTCAACTGCTTGAGAGCGGCGGCAGCGGTCAGTCGGGTGAATGCAATGGCGCTTGTAAAGGTGGGGTCTTGCTGGCAATGAGCTTCAGCAAGGTTTTGGAGCGCAGCAAAGGCTCTTGGATGATGGTCCTCCCAGCGTTTTCTGCCACTAAAGCAGGACTGAGCACCCACACAGACAATCCCGCTGCGTTTCTCTGCCAACCCGGTCTCGACGGTATTTCTGCCCCAGCCAAAAATCAATTCTGTGAGTCGGGCATTGCCCTGGCAGTACTTGAGTGCAATCTCTGCCTGGAAGGCCCGACGGCGGACACCTGTCATTTTCGATGAGGCTAGACGCAAGTCTTCTATCTGCGTCCGGGTCAGTTCTGCATTCAGGGGTATCGTTGGGTTCAATCTGCTGCTCCAGTCTTTAGATACTGCTTGATCTTAATCACTCAGCGTCATGAAGCTGGCATCCTGAGAGCTAGGCATCGACCAAAACCAGTCCACCACTTGAAAAAACGGAGGTCAGTTCTTTTGACGAAATCACCTAAGCAGCTCGCCAGCTCTGGAACCGCTTTGTACCCTCGCACCGCATCAAGTGCGACTTTAGATTTGAAGTGAGGGTTGTATTGTTTGCGTCTATTGCTCATGAATGACTCCTAGCACATCAGTTTATCTCAAAGCTGATGACCCTGTGCAGTTTCTGTGGATCGCCCACATTTTTTCCTATGAGCTATGCAATAAATGGACTACCTTTATTTTTTTCTGTTTGAGATAATTAAATAGGAATAGCTCAATAAGTTACTGTAATCGCTTTGGACAAGTCTTTATGGCTAGTAATGGTCGGAAAGTCACTGAAAAGGAAGTATCTCTGCAATTGCTCTAATTCTCCTGAATTATCAACTCTGCAAAGCATAATCAAATAAAGTGTCCTAAAGTAGAGAAAAGCAGCCTTGCTAGGATAACGGGTTTTAGCCTAGGCTTACTAACCTTTGGTAACAACCGATGATTAAACTAACAGGCGAGCCGATCAATGCTCCTTTTCCAATTGTAGGAATTGTGGCTTCAGCAGGGGGATTAGAAGCCTTTACGCAGTTGCTCAGTCATTTGCCTACTGATACGGGGATGGCATTTGTGCTGATTCAGCATCTAGCCCCTAATCGTGAAAGCTTGTTAAGTGAAATTCTTGATAGAGTAACACAGCTGCCAGTCCGCGAAGTACAGAACAATGTAACTGTAGAGCCAAACCAAGTTTATGTAATTCCGCCCAACACTAAGATGGTTCTTACGAAGGGTGTATTGCAACTGTTGCCCCGTGAGAAGGTATTGGGTAAATATATGCCAGGAGATGCCTTTTTTGCTTCTTTAGCAGCTGACCGTGGGCATAAAGCAATCGCAATCGTTTTGTCAGGATCAGATGGGGATGGTTCGCTGGGGCTGAGAGCTATTAAAGAAGTTGGGGGTATAACGTTTGCTCAGTGTGAAGACACCGCACAATTTGACAGTATGCCTAACACGGCAGTTGCCACTGGAAATGTTGATTTTGTGTTACCGCCTGCAAAAATTGCTGAAGAATTGGTAAACCTGAGCCGTAATACGATCCTGGCATGTCTACTGCCACCCATCTTGGCGCAAGAATTGCCTCAGCCTGCAGATGCCTTGATGACGATTTTTGCTTTGTTGCGCTCAAATACAGGAGTTGACTTTAGCTGCTATAAAACCAATACAATTGGTCGTCGAATTCAGCGACGGATGCTGCTATATAAACTAGAAAATTTGGCAGACTATGTTACCTATTTACAAGCACATCCAGCGGAAGTTAAAGCGCTCTATGAGGACATTTTAATCCATGTCACCAGCTTTTTCCGCGATCCAGATGCGTTTGACTTGTTGAAGGAGCAAGTCTTTCGCACAATTACTCAAAATAAGGCTGCTGACATACCCATTCGGATCTGGGTAGCGGGCTGTTCAACGGGCGAAGAAGTGTATTCAATTGCCATCAGCCTGCTAGAATTTTTAGAAGATCAAGCTATTTCACCTCCCATCCAGATTTTTGCAACGGATATTAGTGAAGTGTTGATCGCCAAAGCTAGGGCGGGTGTTTATGCCAAGAGTCAAATGGTAGAAATATCAACGACACGCTACCGTCGTTTTTTTCATGCCATTGAGGGGGAACAATTTCAAATTAACAAGGCAGTGCGTGAACTCTGTGTGTTTGCCCGTCAAAATTTAGGTAGCGACCCACCTTTTTCTAACCTTGACTTAATCAGCTGTCGTAATGTGCTGATTTATTTGGGAGACGCGCTTCAAAAACGGATTATGCCGATCTTCCATTACAGCCTTAACCCATCAGGTTTTCTGCTGTTAGGCCCCTCTGAGAGTGTTGGCCAATCGTCAGACTTGTTTACATTAGTCGACAAAAAGAACAGACTTTACACTAAAAATCTCATTGCAACCCGTCCGATATTTTCTTTTACTCCGAGTAGCTATGCGCTGCCGAAGGTGAGCGATCAGCAACCAATTGTTGCTCCAGCTGAAGAGTTTGACTTAGAGAAAAAGCTCGATCAGCTCATTGCCAACCATTACGCGCCCGTGGGAGTGGTGCTTGACGATAAGATGCAGGTGCTGCAATTTCGAGGAAACGTTGATCGCTATCTAAAACTCGTTTCTGGAGGAGTGAACCTCAATCTATTTAACTTATTAAGGGATGGCTTACTGATTGAGGTCCGTGCTGCCATTTATCAAGCCCAACGGCAAGAAGTACCTGTTACTAAGAATGGGCTTCGCCTAGAAGAGGGTGATCATTCCGAAGTCGTCAACCTTAAAGTTCTTCCCTTTAAGGCTTCAACCATTGAAGAATCTCGCTTTCTAGTGCTGTTTGAAGACGCGCCCCTCTCAACAAGTACTAGTGTGATCCCTTCCGATCTTCCTTTAGCAGAGGTGGTACAGGAAAACATACGGCTTAGAGAAGAACTTGACGTTGCCAATCAGGAACGAGCCGTAACTCAGGAATATTTGCAAGCGATTATTAAAGAGCAGGAGCATACTAATCAAGACCTCAAAGTTGCGAATGAAGAAATCTTGTCCAGTAATGAAGAACTGCAAAGTACTAATGAGGAGCTAGAAACTGCTAAAGAAGAAATTCAGGCAACTAACGAAGAACTTAACATAACAAATGAAGAACTTCGTAGTCGCAATGCAGAATTACACCAAGTTAATAATGATTTGACTAATCTGCTTGCCAGCATCAATATCCCCATTTTGATGTTGACTAATGACTTACGTATTCGCCGCTTCACACCAATGGCACAGCGTTTATTTAACTTTATTCCTGCAGATGCCGGACGCCCCCTGAGTGACATTAGAGCTAATCTCAGTATTCCAGACTTAGAATCGCTGCTGTTAGAAGTGCTAGAAACCCTGAGCTTGAAAGAGCTAGAAGTGCAAACACAGGAAGGGTATTGGTATACGTTGCGGATTCGCCCCTATCGGACCAGCGAAAACCAAATTGATGGTGTGGTATTGGTGCTGCTAGATATTAATGACCTCAAGTGCAGTGCTGCCACGGTTGAAGAAGCCAGGAATTATGCCGAAGCGATCGTCGAAACAGTAAAAGTACCGTTGCTGGTCCTCGAGTCTAATTTTCAGGTGGGTACTGCCAACAAAGCGTTCTATGACACATTTCAAGTTACTTCTGCTGAAACAGCGCAAACACTACTGTTTGATTTAGGTAATGGTCAGTGGAATATCCCTAAGCTGCGATCGCAACTAGAAAATGTTTTAGCCAACAATACGAGCCTGCAAAACTTTGAGGTAGAGCATGATTTTGAGCGGATTGGGTACAAAGTGATGCTGCTAAATGCTTGGAAGATTGTTCAGGCTGGAGAAACTCAGCGAATTTTGTTGTCGATTGAAGACATTACCGAGCGCAAGCAGTTTGAAACTGAGCGATTACGCCTCTTGAGACAGGAACAGGCCGCCCGTCAACAGGCAGAATCTGCTAACCGAGCCAAAGATGAGTTTTTGTCGAACTTATCTCACGAACTGCGTAACCCACTCAATGCTATGCAGGGCTGGTTGCAATTGCTGCGCAAACGCAAGCTAGACGACATAGCTGTTGATCGTGCGCTAGAAGTTATCGAGCGAAGTGCCAAAGCACAATCTCAATTGATTGAGGATATGCTGGATCTGTCTTGCATCATCAGTGGCAAACTAAACCTTAGCACTAGTTTGCTAGATCTGTGTTCTGTTACTGAGCTAGCGATCCAATCAGTTCAATTTGAGGCTGAAGCAAAAACAATTCAAATCGTTTCACAGCTTACTTGTGCACCTATTGTGGGTGATGTTGATCGCTTGCATCAAGTACTATGGAATTTACTGTCTAACGCCATTAAGTTTACACCTACAGGTGGACGCATAGAAGTCGTGCTAGCCTGCGTGCAGACCTCTGTTGAAATTCGAATCAGCGATACTGGACAAGGTATAACGGCAGAGTTATTGCCCTACGTGTTTGATCGCTTTCGACAAGGAGACTCTAGCACTACTAAAGCGAAACCGGGCTTAGGGTTAGGCTTAGCAATCGTCCGACATATTGTAGAACTGCATGGCGGCACGGTGCGAGCCGAAAGCCTAGGAGAAGGACAGGGGGCTACATTTACTGTGCAGTTCCCCTTGCTTGATACGCAATTGGAGCAGCCTGCGTCTGAGGTCATTTGCCTTGATAACGACTTGAGCGGGATACGAGTTTTAGCCGTCGATGATGAACCCGATGCGCGCGAACTCTTAACAACCCTCCTGAGTCAATATGGAGCGGAGGTCTTGACGGTGGTTTCCGCTGCTGAAGTGCTGGCCCACCTCGAATCGTTTCAGCCGGATGTGTTAATCAGCGACATCGGGATGCCTGAGATGGATGGTTATGCACTTATCCAACAGATTCGAGCCTTACCGGTTGAAAAAGGGGGCCAAGTTCCGGCGATCGCCCTGACTGCTTATGCTAGGGAAGGGGATCATCAGCAAGCAATCAAAAAAGGTTATCAACGGCATGTAGTTAAACCGCTTGATCTGGATCAACTCGTTCAAGCTGTAGTGGAACTCGCCTGTAAACCGTCAGACTAATCTGACGGCTTAGGCTTATTTTGGATTAATAGCTTGGCTGAAGTGCATCAAGGGAGTGTTGACAATGAAAGTGCAGCGGAGAAGTAGACGGGCTAAATCATTCTGTTGCTGATAGTATCCACCGAGATAACTAAGCCAGAGTCAGAGCACATCGAGAATGATTTCAATCATTTCTGTGGGGTCAAAAAGCAGATGCATAAAGCGATCAAACCCAGCTGCCAACGCTGTGTTTTCGGTAACCTCTCGCGTGTAACACGTCATCGCGATCACTGGAAGGTGAGCCATTGTTTCTAATTCTGCCTGACGAATTTCTTGAATCAGCCAGTCCCCATCACGACCAAGCAACAGAATGTTGCAAAGCAAAATGTCTGGATGAAAGTGATGAAGGCAGGCTGAAGCATCGTTCGAGTGCATGGCCCAAACGGCATGTGCGCCTGCATCATGAAGGATGAACAGCAGTAAATCTGCAACCTCAAGCTCATCTTCGACGAGCAAGACTTGTACACCTGCTAAAGGTTGTTCGTGCTCGCCTGGTATGTTGCCAGGATCCTCTGTGTGGCTAGAATGATGCTGCATGATTGATTCCCCCTGTCTTTAAGGATGGTGGATTAAATAACGTCCAGAATCTCGTGATAGTCTGAGGGTCTTTCCCTCCTCTATTTTTAGATGAATCCCTACTCCTCCGATAT
>DATNQK010000500.1:0-6478 GCA_036704065.1 Stenomitos sp. | reverse complement strand
TCTACCTTTGCCGTTGACGGCTCGCAAATATACCCTTCTAAAGACATTAATCCGCCGATTGCGCTGATCCAGGTGGGTTGGTTTGAGAACCCTCATTTAGAGCTGGGATCTTACGAAAAAGACGTGCGCCTCAACATCATGACGCCCGTCGAACTTCAGATGGAGCGCAATGGCTACCCCTTAGAGCGGATGGTCGCCATGCGCCGTTTTGAGATGGAAGTCGAGCGGCTGATTGAATATATCGAGAGTCGGGCTGGATGTTCCGACTGCCTTGTATTTTTTGACGGGTCACTGGTGGCCACATTTGCAGAAGCATTTGATGCAGATTGTCGGGCTTTTTATGCCCAGCAGTTTGTCAATTTGCTGCGGGCCAGCGAACAATATCGGGTTCCCGTGGTCGGGTATATCGACACGTCTCATGCCTGCGACTTGATTCAAATGGTTCAACGCTTAGAAGTTGTGCCTGAAACCACGACTTTAATTGATTCCCAACTGATCAACCCAGGTATGGAGTGGGGCGATCGCACTCCGTTGTTTGTCTGCGATCGCCCAGGAGACGCGTGGGGTAGCGGCATTTTATCGGAGTATGCAGAACAAGCATCGGCCATTACCTTTCTGTATCTCAAAGCCAACCAGAATGCACCAGTGCGCTTAGAAATGCCACGCTGGATTTACGAAGCGGGTCTTCTCGAAAAGGTTTTAGATTATGTCCGCGGCGAGATCATGATTGGTAATGGTTATCCCTACGTGATTGAAACAGCCGATCAGGTGGCGGTATTGCAAGCCGAAGATCGCCAACTCTTCTATCGCCTGCTGCAAGACTGGGCCCAAGCCAACGATTTACAGTTTTCCTTCTCGCGCAAAATGGTGAGCAAGGTTCTGCGCCGACGCTAAACCCTTGGGCCTTGGATGTGCCTCAGAGGGAAGATTGCGTAGCAGTCTATACTAAAGGAGAACGGTGAAGATTTGTAATGAATGATCAGTCCTGATCTCCAAGAAATTGCAAGACAGCTAGAGAGCGAGAACATTCGCGATCGCCGCTTAGCACTCGTGGCCTTACGGGATGTAGCCCCGATTGATGCAGTCCCACTCATCAAGAAGGTGCTTTACGACCCCAGCATTGATATTCGAGCCATGGCAGTGTTTGCCTTGGGGTTGAAGCAAACGCCCGAATGCTACGACTTAGTCCTCCACCTCTTAGACGACAGCGACTACAGCATCCGCGCAGCCGCAGCCGGAGCATTGGGGTACCTTGCCGATCAACGCGCCTTCGAGCCACTGGTGCGGGCCTTTATGGAAGATACAAGCTGGTTAGTACAGTTCAGTGCAGCCGTTTCCTTAGGCAATCTCAAAGATCCGCGTGCCCGCGAACTCCTGACCCAAGCACTGGATAACGACGCAGTGGTCATTCAGCAAGCTGCGATCGCAGCCCTCGGCGAAATTAAAGCTGTCGATGCCGTAGACTCCATGTTACGGTTTGTGGAGTCATCGGATTGGTTAGTCAGACAACGCTTGGCAGAAGCACTAGGACAACTGCCCACGCCTAAAAGTATTTCGGCCTTAAAATATCTGGCCAAAGATGAACACCCTCAAGTGGCAGCAGCCGCCGAGTTAGGGCTACAACAAGCTGAAACACCACCCACGGAATAGCCCTTAGAGGGTGTTTAAAGAGCTAAAAACTTTGCACTTGATCCCCCCTCAGCCCCCCTTAAAAACGGAGGATTCAATGTTGGATTACCTCATATTCAGATTTGAAGGCCTCTAGGGCGATCAACCTTGTAACCTCACACCCTTTGACTGACAACGAATACATATGTTTATCCAATACTCGTCCCTCTCAAAAAGTGAAGCTTGAGTGGATCCCCCCTTTTTAAGGGGGGTTGGGGGGATCGAATGCAGAGGTAAGAGCAATTGCCAACTTCTCAAACACCCTCTTAGAAAAGAGTAAAGTCCATCACCCCAGAACTCCTCTCAAGACCATGAGTGGAGAGTTGGTTGTGACCTATCCCTATCGCAACCTAAAAATGTGCGCTAACGGTTAACGGATACTGACTTAAATGTGCATAAACGTTAGCATGATGGCATAAAAGTCTTTGCTTTTGTGAACGATTGTTTTTCTTTTGCGACAACTTATCGAGTTGAGTGATTTACCCTCCCTCAGTCTTCAAGTGGTACTAAATTACAGTTCAATAAAATTTTGATAAAAATTAATACCTTGGATGGTGAGGACAATGACTTCGCCTTACAATTGCCATTAAGGCTCTGCAAAAGTATAGGTCTCAATGGTTTGCAGCGTCTCAGCAGCTTGGTTGAATGCTTCACTGTAAGGAATGGGCAAACGTTATAACCAACCCTGATTTCGAATCAGGATTGAATCTGCCATAGTCATTCTTTAAACATTTGCTTCTTGTCTACAATATCTGGGGAAAACTTCTTTTTATAGCCACTTAAAGTTCTTCTTCATTGCATATTCTTTTCAGCGCTCCATAACTTTATTTCTCTTCAAGGACTTTAACTCTAAAGTCATATCGTTTTGATTACTATTTTTTTTAATCTTTAGAGAGTCTGGACTTTCACTAACTGCCGATACAAGGGATGAGAGAGGATTCAAAATGAATGCTGTTGCAACTACGCAGTCTCAAGGTGCGCTACAACCTCTCGAACTCAATGCAGCAATCATCCGCCAATTCGTCACGATCTCTCCTCAAGCCACAGTTGCTGAAGCGATCGCCCACCTCAGTGCTTTAGAAGAGACAAACGGATGGGCATCGGCAAGACAAACTGGGGTTGGAACACTAGAGGCAGTGCCAGTGCGCTGCTTGGTGACGGTGGAAGCAGGCCGTATCCTTGGCATCTGCACCGAACACGATTTGGTGAACCTTGGGGCGCAAAATGCGGAGAATGCACAAACCCTGATCGCTGATGTGGCTGCACCGGTCAAAGTAACGCTGCGGGAATCGGACTGTACTGATTTCTCAACGGTGGCCCAGCTGTTCACACAGTGCAACACCCTTTTTATTCCAGTGCTTGATGACCAAGATCAACTCTCTGGATTGCTAACGTACCAAGGTTTGCTGACGCTATCACGGCCTACAAGCCTGATGGAGTGTCAGGGCATCGGCCCAGCAATAATCTCGGATTTTGTCTGTGCGGAACCGTCCACCGCTATGCGTGCGATCGTCCAGTTACTGACAACCCATAACGTCGCCTTTGCAGTTGTTCTAGACCCCTCTACCTCAGAAACGACTCATAAAATACCTCTTGGCTTGATTACAGAACGCGATATTGTTCAAGTTCAAGCACTAGGCCAGAACTTAGACACGACAACAGCCGCTGAGCTCATGCGTACGCTGCATACCGTCGCGCCAGACACTTCGGCACACAGGGCTTACCAACTCATGGGGGAAGTTTCTACCCCCTGTTTGGGAGTGAGAGGGCCTGAGGGCACATTGCTAGGCATTGTCACACGATCCAGCCTGCTCCAAACACTGGATCCAGAAGCATTATTTGCAGTGGCAGAATTCCTAGAACAGCGGATCGTGAAGCTAGAAACACAACAGCAAGCATACGGACCAGAAACCCAGGGAAACTCTCAGCCAGCCAGCCCCCCGCAACCTTCTCTTGCGCTGGGGATGAGCCAACAAGAACAGTTCCTTGCAGCCCTCACCAATGCATCTCCTGTTGGAATTTTTCACACCAATCCTGAAGGTCAATGTGACTTTGTAAATGATCGCTGGTGCGAAATTGCAGGCTTAACCCCAGCAATGGCAAATGGATGGGGTTGGGCGCAAGCCCTGCATCCTGAGGATCGCGATAGGGTAGCGGTTGAATGGGCTAAATCCATCGCAGAAGCACGTCCATTTCAACTGGAATATCGCTTCTGCAACGCTCAAGGACAGATTACCTGGGTACAAGGACAAGCCGTAGCCGAATGGGACGCAGAGGGAGAAATTGTAGGATATGTGGGCACCATTACCGACATTAGCGCTCAACGTCTGACTCAAGAAAAACTGGAATTTCAAATTGAGCTTGATCGCTTAGTCGCAAATATTTCCAGTCGTTTTATTCAACTTTCCTCCACAAGTACGACCAATGATATTAACCTAGCCCTACAAGAAATTGGCGAATTTACGCAAGTTGACAGTAGCTATATCTTTCAGTTTTCAGATCTGGAAAACGTCCACAGCATGACCCATGAATGGGTTGCGCCTGGCATCCCCAGCAACCTGCACAATACCCAAAATTTACCGTTCAGCCTATTTCCTTGGGCGTCTGCACGGCTCCAAAACGGCGAGTCAGTGTATATCGCAGATAGCACTTTGCTACCCCCTGAAGCAGCTATCGATCAGCAAACGTTAGACTACTTCGGAATTCAGTCAGCCTTGAATATTCCTCTCATCGCCCACGGCAAAGTTAAGGGCTTTGTAGGTTTTGTCACCTTTCGTGAACCACGGCACTGGTCAGCGGATAACATTCGGCTGCTGCAAATCTTTGCCGATATTCTGATGCATGTCCTACAACGGCAACAAACAGAAGTAGAACTGCAACGGAGTAAGCAGCAGTATGTCTCTCTAGCAGAATCAGTTCCGGCCGGGCTTTTCCGCACAGACATAACAGGAAACTGTATCTATATCAATTCATATTGGTGCCATCTGAGCGGACTCGATACTGAGTCTTCACTGGGTCTTGGCTGGGCACAAGCCATCCATCCTGAAGATCGCGATCGCGTCATTACGCAATGGCAACAGTGCGTAATGACCCAAACCATTTTTCAGCAAGAATATCGCTTACAACATACGGATGGTCATATTGTTTGGGTCTATGCCCAAGCCGTCGTTGAATACAATCATCAAGGACAAATCAGCGGTTATATCGGCACCCTCACAGACATCAGCGCTGCCAAGCAGAGCGAAGCTGAACGAAAAATCGTTGAACTGGCACTCAGGCAACAAGAAGAAACGCTACAGCTATTTGCCAAACATGCACCCGTAGGCATTGCCATGCTGGATAGTAACTTCTGCTACATCTACGCCAGTCAACGTTGGATTGACAATTACAATCTCAACTCCATTGACACCCTTAAAGGCCGCTCCCATTACGAGATTTTTCCTGAAGTCCCCGAACGGTGGCGACACATCCACCAACGCTGTCTCGATGGCGCAATCGAGCGCTGCGAGGAAGATTTGTTTGAGCGAGCAGATGGAACCAAACAGTGGATTCGTTGGGAAATTCGACCTTGGTATCAAACCAATCGATCCATAGGCGGCATTATCATTTTTTCTGAAGATATTAGCGAGCGTAAGCAGGCACAAAGAAGTTTGCAAGCCAGCGAAGAACGCTTGCGTCTTGCTCTAGCCGCTGCGAATCAAGGACTTTACGATCTCAACCTTAAAACGGGTGAAGCCATCGTGAATTCTGAATACGCCACAATGCTGGGGTATGACCCTACAACGTTTCAGGAGACACATGAAAATTGGGTTGCACGCATGCATCCTGAAGATCGCGAGCAGGTAGCACCCGTTTATCACAACTATATTGCTGGTGTTATTCCCAACTATAAGGTCGAGTTTCGTCAACGAACCAACACGGGGGAGTGGAAGTGGATCTTGTCACTCGGCAAAATTGTGGAGTGGGATGAACACAACCAACCCTTACGAATGCTAGGCACCCATACGGATATTAGCGATCGCAAACAGGCAGAACTAAGGCTTAAAGAGGCAAATCGGAAAATCACCAATATTTGGGAAAGCATGATCGATGCTTACATCACGATGGACCGAGACTGGCGTATTATCTATGCCAATCCCACTGCTACCCAAATTTTTGCCAACCTCACCAATCTTAAACCTGAGGAATTTCTAGGCAAAACCTACTGGGAACTGTTTCCTATGTTTGTGGGCCAAGATTTAGAACGCGAGTATCGTCGGGCCATTGACGAACAAGTTGCCATACATTTGGAAGTACAACATGAACCGACAGCACAATGGTTTGAAATTTATGCCTATCCTTCTCGCGAAGGTTTAGGGGTATATTTCCGAGACATTAGCGATCGCATCCGAGCAGAAGCCGAACGGTGCGAAGCAGAGCAAACCCGAAGCGAATTAAAGCTACTGGAAAACATTTTAGACGTTATTTTGGCGGGGTATTGGGATTGGAATATCCCAGAAGATCAAGAATACTGTAGCTCTGGCTTCATGCGCCTGTTGGGATACACAGACGATGCATTACCGGACAACTCCCCAACTTGGAAGGATCTTATTTTCCCCGAAGATTTACCTATTATTCTAGATAGTCGGGACCGCCATATTCGCAGTGGCGGCGTAACACCTTGCTACAGTGAAGTCCGATATCGGCATCGCAATGGGTCCACGATTTGGGTGATGTGTGCAGGTCAAGCAATTGAATGGGACGATATGGGTCATCCAATCCGCATGATTGGTTGCCACATTGATATTACCGCTCGTAAACAGGCTGAAGC
>DATNQK010000499.1:0-3291 GCA_036704065.1 Stenomitos sp. | reverse complement strand
CGATACAAACTCTTCTTTAAACACGCCTTTGCCTTGGATGGCAAAACGTCCTTGTTGCAGCTCCAGCAACAGCCGATTCAACGCTTTTTTCGAGCAATCTGCCCAGCGCACATCAGGATTAATCTCGGCTGCCTGTGTGAACCGCTCCCATAATCGTTGTGGCAGTTGAACTGGGCAATAATTGGCGATCGCCTTTTTCGCCGCCTTCACCTTGGCCTGTTGCAAGCAGTCTCGCAATTCGTCTGCGGATAGTTGCGGCACCCAGTTGATCTGTAAGATTCCGTGATAGTGGGCATCATGTAAGACCCTTGCCCCCCATGCAGACAGTTTGAGAACGGCAGGGCCACTCACGCCCCAGTGGGTAATCAACAACGGCCCCATCTGCTCTAGTGGCTTTTGTCCCTCAATCAATAACTTGGCCTGAACAGACGGCACAGACACCCCTGCCAACCCCTGCAAGCGTGGATCGTTCATTTGCAGCGTAAATAACGAGGGCACCGCAGGAATCAGACCATGCCCTAATGTCGCTGCTAAGCGATAGCCCAAAGGATGACTCCCAGTGGCCAGTAACAGGCGAGCGCAGCGTAACGATGCCCCACCCTTGAGAGACACAATAAACCCTGCTTCCTCAACTTCAACCGAGACGACCGCTGCGCCAGTTGTAACCTCTACGCCAGCGCGCTGGGCAGTACGAATTAGGCAGTCCACAATCGTGGCGGAATCGTCCGTGATGGGAAACATCCGACCGTCCGCTTCTGTTTTGAGGACTACCCCTCGTTGCTTAAACCATGCGACCGTATCTTGGGGTTGAAACCGAGTCAGCGGCCCACGCAGCGCCTTGCCGCCTCTGGGGTAATGTTGCACCAGTGCTGGCGGTTCAAAACACGCATGGGTCACATTGCAACGCCCTCCGCCAGAAATCCGCACCTTAGACAACACCTGCGGGCTGGCTTCTAACAGCGTGACCCGGAGGTGAGGATGGGTTTCGGCACAGGCGATCGCCCCAAAGAAACCAGCGGCACCGCCGCCAATGACGATTGCTCTCATCGTGCGTTAGGCGTTGATCCTTAACGGCTCTGCGCTTGCTGTAAGTAGGTTTCAATGGCTTCTGATGCAATCTCGGCCAAGGTTCTGCCTTCTTGATCTGCCGCTTGCTTGAGCCGCGAAAACACATCAGGCCGTAAGTTCACGCGGTAGCGCAGACGAGGCTTGCCACTACTGGTAGAGGCTGGGTTTTGGCCATAGGTTTGAGCATATTGCCGCAGACCCTCGATGCCCACGCGGTGGCAGAAATCACCGAAACGTTCCAGTCGGCCATCCTGCAAACGAGATGCTTTGAAAAAGGCCAACAGGGGTTCTAAGTGCTGCTCCAGTTCACCAATGGGTAGCTTTTCCATGTAGACCTCGGCCAAGCGGACTTGGCTGGGACTACCGCCGACCCACAGTTGATAGGTGTCGGGTGTAATCCCCACAAAACCTAACTCTGCCATGTAGGGGCGAGCGCACCCGTTGGGGCAACCGGTCATCCGCACCACAAAGTGATCGTGCTCCAGTTCCATGCGATCTAGTAAGGCCCGAATCCGATCCAGAATGGCGGGAATGGCTCGTTCTGATTCGGTGACGGCGAGGCCGCAGGTGGGTAAGGCTGGGCAAGCCATTGCATATCGAACCAATGGGTCGATGGCTTCCACTGACGCCACACCCGCTTGTTGCAGGATGGCGTTAATTTCGCCCTTCTGTTCAGGACGAATATCGTAAAAAATGACGTTTTGATGCGGCGTGAGGAGAATGGGCAGCGAAAACTTTTGCACGATGGTTTTCAGTGCGCTCTTGAGTTGGAATTTCCCCTCGTCCTTCACGCGTCCATTTTCAATGGAGATGCCTAAAAATAGGTTGCCATCCCCTTGCTCATGCCATCCCAGAAAGTCCTCATAGCGAAACTCTGGTAAGGGTCGATATGGGGCTAGGGATTTCCCAAAGTACTGCTCAACCGTGCGCCGGAATTTGTCTAAGCCCCAGTCGTGGACGAGGTACTTCATCCGTGCATGGCGGCGTTGGGTGCGATCGCCATAATCTCGCTGGGTGGCGACAATTGCCTTTACGAGGTCGTAAACATCGTCTTTGTCGACATAGCCCAGGTGATCGGCTGTGCGGGCAAAGGTTTCTTCTTTGTTATGTGTACGGCCTAACCCGCCGCCTGCCATCACATTAAAGCCCTCTAACTCGCCGCTGGCATTCACCAGCACCACTAAGCTCACGTCTTGGGTATAGACATCGACAGAGTTATCCCCAGGTACAGTGACCGCAATCTTGAACTTCCGAGGCATATAGTGTTCGCCGTAGATCGGCTCTTCTCGGCTATTCAGGTTAACCTGATGCAGATTGCGTTGGCGTGCCGCTTTAACCTCAGGGTTTTCTTCGCCGGAGACGACCTTTTCACCATCCAGCCAAATCTCGTAGTAAGCCCCAGTCTGTGGGGTGAGCAGGTCAGCAATCCGGTTGGCATACTCACGGGCATACTCATACTCCGGACGGTTTTTGTAGGGAGCAGGCGGTGCCATTACGTTGCGGTTTAAGTCGCCACAGGCCCCTAGGGTTGATCCCATGCTGCGCACAATTGCGGCGATCGCTGCTTTGAGATTGCGCTTTAAAATCCCATGCACTTGAAACCCTTGACGGGTGGTTGCCCGTAGCGTTCCATTGCCGTAGGTATCCGCCAACTGATCTAAGGTGAGATAGAGTTGCGGCGGAATAAACCCACCAGGACTGCGGGTTCGCAACATGAACTGAAAGTCTTTCTCTTGGCCCTTAACCCGATTATCGCGATTGTCCTGCTGATAAGAGCCGTGAAACTTCAGGATCTGAATTGCATCTTCGCTAAAGTGAGTGGTATCGAGCTGAAGCTCGCTAAGAACAGGCTCGCGCAGATATCCGCTTTGTTCTTTCAGTCCTTCGACCTTAGAACGTTTTGCTTGAGCAGGTACAGAAGGCAGCGTATTAACCATGGGCAAAGGAGCTGAGGTGAGTGGTGCAATGACAATACAGCAACTACATAACCCTAGATAGCCATGTACTTTCCATGCTTCGTAAAATCATCTGGAGGCCGCATGACACTCCCTAGCATGCAATATGCCAGTGGTCATTCCTACATTTTTTACAAAGCTTGTTGGGTTAGACTATCTTCTGATGAGAAGCAGGTTTACTTAAGTCCGGTAACCCGCTTGGGATTTTGCTGTTTGTCATTGTAGCATCCTGTGTGGGCTCCCGGAAAATGCAGCGCCAGCATCAAGA
>DATNQK010000498.1:0-4899 GCA_036704065.1 Stenomitos sp. | reverse complement strand
TTGTTGGGATTTAGTCAACGTCTTTTCATCTTCACCGCTTTTCCTATAATGAGTGCAGTGGGGAATTTTACGCTTCAATTTTTAAGTTGCCCAAGATATTCGCTTCGCCTTAGTCCATCTTGGTTTTGTATGGCTTACATTAGAGCTGCCTGTTGAGTGTTGCAGGATTGGCTGAACGTAGACCTTTGTATTTTATCCCTTAACTATTGCTCTATTCTTGAGCGCCACTATGGGTTTGCGCTATCTGAATTGGTTCCAAATCAAGCAGCTTTGGCAGAAGATGGCATACTTGACCACGTGCTTGTCTCGCCAACCGCCTCAGTCTCGCTCGCGACAATATCGCTTGGGCTATCGACGTTCTGTTGTACTAGCACTGATAGCTCTGGCGACTCTAACAGGCACGATTGGGTATCGGTACTATAACGAACCGCAGATTACCATCAATTCCCTTGCACCTCAGACGATTTATGCCCCGAAAACCGTCTTGGTGGAAGATAAAATGGCAACGCTTACAGCGCGGAAGGCCGCTCGCCAGTCTGCGCTAAATGTATTTGCGCTCAGCCAGGCTGCCACCGAAACGATAGAGTCAGACTTGGTGAATGTTTTGTCGGCTGCCCAAGCGCTTCGCAACTTGGCTGGCCCTTTACCTTATCTGTCTGGGCAAATGCTCTCTGCGGATGTTCAGCGACATCTGCGTCGCATGGATCGTGCGCAGTTGAGCGATTTAATTCAGTCTGTGGAGAGTGCTGACCCGTCGATCCAATCACCTGCGCGTTATGATGCATTGCCCAGCTTCAAACAAGCCTGGATAGAACTGCGACGAATTTACCAGCAGCCTCAGGGGCAACAGAAGTGGACTCAGCTTTGTACTGCGGTGCGTCAGGCCAACGAACGTTATCAGTCCGCTCAGCGTTCGACCACAGATCGCTTGGCTGCAATCCAGATCGAACCCATTTTAGATATTCCAGATCGCGAATGGCAGCAGTTGGCCCCCAAGCTGCAACTTACCTTACACCGAATGCTAGCCCAAGGGCTTGCACCGGGTTTGCCGCCTCAGGTGGCTGCCAATGCTGTGGCGGTTCAAGTCAGTGATTGGCAACCGCTTTACCAACAGGTGGCTAAACAGGTTTTGCCTGCGGTGTTGCGCTCAAACCTAATCCTTGATCCAGTTGAAACGCTGCGGCAGCAGGAACAAGCGGCCCAACAAACGTCGCCCATTATGGTGCAGATTCGGGCGGGAGATGTGATTGTTCAACACAATCAACGGGTCAGCTCTGCTGATTTTGCGTTGCTAGACTACTTCAATCTCAGCCGCAGAATGCCTAATTTTGGAGGGCTTTTTGCAACTCTGGCAGGGGTGACAAGTGCTATTGTTCTGTTTCGTTGGCTGCGACAACGCTACTACGAAGGTGAAACGCGTCGGTGCTGGTCTTATCGAGACGACTTGCTGGTTTTGTTGCTGGCCCTCAGTGTGCCGCTGATGATTGGCTTGACGGAAGTGACTTATACAACGTTGCCTGCGGTAGGGATTCTGGTGGGTGGATTTTATGGCTCTATCTTAGGCGCAGCGACGGTCGCATTGTTGAGTTTAGTTGTGCCGTTGGGGATTCCGTTTACCGATTGGACGTTTGGTGCGATCGCCCTAGGGAGTTTGGTTGGTAGTGTGATGGCGGGGCAAGCCCGTTCCCGCGAAGAACTTGCGCGAGTGGGCCTTGTCTTGGGTGTAGCCCAAGGGGTTGCCTACGCGATCTTGATGGGGATTGGTAATCCCAACGGATTGGTGAGTCTTGCAGGTGCGGCCTCTCGTCAGGGACTGATTGGCGTAGGGTGGTGCATCGTTGCCTTAGGCGTCAGTCCTTACCTAGAAAAGCTCTTTGACCTCATCACCCCCATCCGCTTAGCTGAACTGGCGAATCCGAACCGTCCCTTACTGAAGCGTTTGGCAGAGGAAGCCCCCGGAACTTTCCAGCACACCCTATTTGTCACCACCTTGGCTGAAGCAGGGGCCAGAGCCTTAAAGTGCAATGTGGAATTGATTCGAGCAGGAACGCTGTACCACGACATTGGGAAGCTGCATGACCCGCAATATTTTATTGAAAATCAATTTAATTGCACCAATAAACATACGGAGTTGGATGACCCTTGGCTGAGTGCGCATTTGATTCGCAAGCATGTGACTGAGGGAATTGTAATGGCTCGTAAAGCGGGTTTACCTTCTGCGGTGCGGGCCTTTATTCCAGAACATCAGGGCACGATGGTGATTGCCTACTTTTATCATCAAGCGTGCCAAAAGGCTCAGAGTGCGGTTCCTTCCTTTGCGATCGCAGATCAGGATTTCCGCTACGACGGGCCTGTGCCGCAGAGTCGCGAGACAGGAATTGTGATGTTGGCAGATTCTTGCGAAGCGGCCCTTCGTTCGATGAAGCAGGTCGATTGTGAGAATGCCCTGCGCACTGTGCAGCAAATCTTTAAAGCCCGTTGGAAAGAAGACCAACTTAAGGACAGTGGCTTAACCCGTGACGATCTTGATATTTTGGCTCAAACGTTTGTGCAAGTGTGGCAGCAAGTCAACCACGAACGGATTCCTTACCCTAGCCCCATCGCCTTAACGCAGCGTCAACTCCACTCGCCCCGCAAGGGATTGTAAAGTAGACGCTCTCACTTGCTGCACGAACGGCATTACAATGGGCAAAACGATTAGGAATGAGGAAAATAATGGCTTTAACAGTTGGCACCCCAGCGCCTGCATTTACAGCAAAGGATACCAATGGCAATACGGTTTCTCTTTCCGAGTTTTCAGGCAAAACCGTTATTCTCTACTTTTATCCCAAGGATGATACGCCGGGATGTACGAAGCAGGCTTGCAGTTTCCGAGATAATTACTCGGCTTATCAAGGCAAGGACATTGTCGTTTTAGGGGTTAGTGCTGATGATGAGGTGTCTCACCAGCAATTTACCCAAAAGTTCAGCCTGCCATTCCCCTTGCTTGCGGATACGGATCGGGCCATTATTCAAGCCTATGATGTCGATGGCGGTGGCTATGCGAAACGCGTCACCTATGTGATTAACCCCCAAGGCGACATTGCCAATGTCTACAACAGTATCAATACAGAAACCCACGCTACGGATATCCTGGCCGATTTAGGACTGTAGTGGTCGAGCATCATTACTCGTTTCCATGAGTGATGATGCTGTTTACGTTAATGCTGTGTTGCAGGGGTACTATGAAACGACTTGCTGCTCTGGTTTTGATTCTAGGGGTAGGCATGGGTATGTTTACCCAGCCTCTGCCATCCATAGCATCAGACCTGCCCTGCACCAGTGAGACAGCGGCTCGTAAAGCAGCTCAGACAAGCCCCAGTAGCCTTTCTTTCTTAGGTCTGGGGCTTTCGCTGTCCTGCCATAATAAGTTGCCTGAGGCGATCGCCGTATTCCGGCAAATCATTCAAAAAGATCCGGCGTTTGCGGCAGGATTTAATGTTTATAGCGATTTAGGTCATGCCCTACAACGGGCGGGCAACTCAGAGGCGGCGATCGCTACCTACCAAAAAGCAATTCAGTATCATGCCGATCCGCAATCGGGTGCCTATGAAGCTTTGAGTAAACTACTCAGGCAACAAGGCCGCATCCAAGAGGCAGATGCTGTCCTTAAAAAGAAACCCCAATTTGACTCTGAAGGGGGAGGCTAGAGAAGGCGAGTCTTTGGTTACGAGTGTCGCCTTAATGCTGTTTGCGTCAATCGTCATCTACGGACGAAAGGCTGGATAGGTTAAAGGTAAAAGATTGCCCCATGGTTTGTACGCGATCGCCTTCCACTAATTTACGGCCCCGCCTTGTTTCGACCTGGCCGTTGACGTTTACCAACCCGTCTTGAATTAACAGTTTGGCTTGGCCGCCGGTGGCGACTACGCCTTGAAACTTTAAGTATTGATCTAATTTCATGGTTCAAAAGTACTTAACTTAAGCGGGTGAGTTGCACGCGATAACGATTTTTTTTCGTGACGGCTACGTCTCCTACATATAGCCGTCCCTTGCCGCGAATGGCTACTAGATCGCCATCTTTGAGTAAATGGCTGGGCTGGCTGATGTCTTTCCAATTGACACGTACTTCCCCCGACTGGATGAGGTCGGCCATTTTGCTACGGGACATGCCGAATCCGGCGGATGCGATCGCATCCAAGCGCATGGATGCTTCCACTGTGGCAATTTCTTTTTTGCGTGGTTCGCGTACTTGCAGTTCGCTGAAGGGGATGGGTGTAACTCGAACTGGAACGGTACGCACTTGCGTCAGATTTTGTTGTAAAAATTCGGCTAACTCTGGCACCACAATCATCTGGGCACCGCGTTCTCCTAGAACTAAGATATCGCCGACTTTATCACGCACGATGCCTGTGCCGAGGGTCGCACCTAAAAAGTCGCGATGGGTGGCTGGATCGAAGAGGAAATTTCCAGCGATGCTGAGGGCAGTAAGGGTGACTTGATCGGGGTCGAGGGGGAGTTCTGCGCGGGCGATCGCCAATCGCTGCCGTTCTGCCTGTGGATAGCCTCCCCAAGGTACGGAGGATACTTCGGTTAGTTTAGCCAGACAGGCTTTAGCTTCTTCCAGTTCTGGCGGCGATAGAAAATCGGTAGGGACTACTTCCCAGGTTTTGAGGGCTTGTTCTACTTGGTCTAAGACTCTAGAAATCCGCTCGCTGTGCTCAATGCCTTTTAACAATTCAGTTTTCGGCAACATACCTACATAAGAGACGACGCTGTATTTCTATTATTGCGTTCTTAAGGCGTGCGCAATGGTAATAAACAAGATTGTTATAAACCTTCAGGCTGTTTAGCTGGTTAGACTACTTACTCTACTAGTTTTTTGGTGGGAGAGAAGCGTATCAAAGCCCTCCGATTTTA
>DATNQK010000497.1:0-4847 GCA_036704065.1 Stenomitos sp. | reverse complement strand
TTTCAATCTTGATCTTGCCGGATTTGAGCTGTGCATAGGTGGCTAATCCAAACGTGGGGCGCACGCGTCGCGGAATGGAAAAGTCAATAATGGGAGCCACCAGATCCGCATCTGCAACGGCACAGCGGCGCACCACCTCTTCATCAATAACGGGCAATGGAATCCCCACCCCAATCATCAAGGACGGGCCATATTGCTTGAAATAACATCCGCGCACCCACTTAGCGCTCATTTGTTTGGCATCGCCCACCAAGGCCAAGGTTGCCGCAGGGCCGATGGGGGTATCGTTGGCTAGACGTTTTTGCAGCGGAAAGTGCTGCGTCCCTTCCCAGGCAATGTAGCCCACCCCACCGCCCATAAAAATACGGGTGCCGATGCCAATGAGCCGCAGCGTCGGATCGTTAAATAAGGGTGAGATTGCCCCAGGGTTAGAGTACACCGCATTGCCCAAACGAGGTTGCAGGGGGCCTAGATAGGTAAACAAAGGGCGATCGCCACCGTTGACTCCAACAATGAAGTTTTGATAGAGGTTGCGTGGGTTATAAAGATAAAACTGGTTAATGGAATCCTTGGTGATGACCGTTTCCAAAGACCCACGCGGGTAGCAATCTGTACTTTGCCCAATCGCCCGCAGTTGTACCGTTTTTCCGGCAACTAAATCCTCGATCACATGGCCACCGCCTCGCTCGCGGACTTCTTCCCCATCCGCGAGATCCGTCATCCCCAACGGTTCAGCGGGCTGTGCTGCCCCTAGGTATAGGTCCACCGCACCAAACCCTGAATAGGCAGCCACCCCATCCAACCAGCATTGGCGAATCTTAATGGGTGGATCGGTGTGCCCTAAGTTCAAGATGGCGCCTGAGGACTCCATCGGCTCAAAGGTTCCGGTGGTAATGACATCTACCTCAGCTGCTGCTTTGGTTACTCCGATCTCGGCAACGCGAGTTTTTAACTGTTCAACAGTCCAGACCACTACCGAACCGGACTGAATTTTTTCATTGATCTCAGCAATGGTGCGCATGCGACAAGCACAAGTTCTTTGTCTCAGTCTAGAGGCGAATGCAAACTTCAGGATAGAGAAGGCCAGAAAAGAAGAATGCAGAGTATTGAAGGACTAAACGGTTTCAGAAAATTCTTGGTTAAGGCTTGCGAGGATGGCCCGTAAAAATACAGAGATTTTAGGGGTTTTGTTCACAATGGCCTTGCAACAAGAGGTACCCAGTTTTTAAGACTAGCGTGTATAGTTTTATAAAGCTTTTCTGTCCGAGTAAACGCTGATGTTTCAACTCAGGCGTATGGACAAGTTCAGTAATCTCCCAGTTTTAGTCTGGTTGAATCTGCTCAATGATAGAGGAGAAGTTCAGCAGCGTAAAAAGAGGGTTTGACCGATGTTTACCAGTTTGCTCGCAGAAGCTTTAGCCGTAACCGTTGATAACCTGAGTATGACAGCGACGATTCTTGCTTGTACAGAAGCAGCTGCAGCAGAACTGAGTGACGAGGCTCGCCAAAGACTCAACCTTGTACATACGAGCCTTGCCATGGCTCTCCAGGCAATGGAGCATGAGGAACTCCAGCAGCTGATCACCCAATCGGATGCTTATATTCCTGCGTCATCGTTAATCTAGTCAGAACAGCACACTAGAAAGAACAGCCTTTGAAATCAAAAGTCAAAGCGTCTGGGTTGGCCCAAAATTCAGGTTTTTCTAGGAAATACCTATGGGTATGTTTGACTCCACTCATGTTGAAAGTCTGCTATCGATCTGGCATTTCGCGTCGATTTAACGGCAGAACTTGGTCATACTAACCATAAACGCTCTGTACCGATTCAGCCTTTTTAAGTTTGCAGTGCCATCCTGATAAGGAATTGACCCGATGTCCAATGCTGCTCAGCCCCCCATCCCTCCTAAGCCTTCTGATTTAATTCCGCCCCCCCCTAACTTTCCGTTATTGAACAAGAACGGGGCAGATTTAACGCTGGCGGTCGATAGTCCCACAACCCACCAAACTGCGCCGAATTATGGTGCAACTCAGGCGCACTCAGCCACTGAAGGGGGGCCATCGAGCACTACAAAGGCCTACCCTCTCTCAGGGTCTACAATTCCTTTTACTGCGGTTGGCGCACTTCCCATTCAGTCGGATGAGCCCACGCAGTCGACGATGCGAGTTTCGAAACGCCCGCTGCATGGTTTGACCCTAGAAAGCCTGGTGCACGAAGCCTACGATAACGATTTTTCCGATATTCATCTCGGCGTTGGCGAAATTCCTCGCTTTAGAGATCGGGGCCGAATGGTGTTGACCAGTTATCCCGTCACGGATACTGCAACGTTTGAATACTGGTTAGAAGAGGTGCTCACCCCAGAGCAGATTCAAGAGTTTCACAACACCTTTGAGTTTGATGGTGCGCACCAGTACGAAGGTCTGGTTCGAGTACGGATCAATATTTTTGTCAGTTTGAATGGCCCTGCAATGGTGCTGCGCTTGATTCCTCTGCGCATTAAAACCATTGAAGAGCTGAGTTTGCCGATGATCTTTAGAGATCTATGCCACTATCACAAAGGTTTGATTCTGGTAACTGGCCCAACTGGTTCAGGGAAATCAACAACCCTGGCTGCAATGGTGGACTACATCAATTCCGAGATGCCCAAACATATCATCTCGATTGAAGACCCTATTGAATTTGTGCACAAAAGCCGTAAGGCCATGATCCGCCAGCGGGAAGTTGGGATTCACACGCTCAAGTTCGATAATGCTTTGAAGGCTTCGTTACGGGAAGACCCCGATATTATTCTGATTGGGGAAATGCGCGATCGCGAGACGGTCAACACGGCCCTTAAAGCCGCTCAAACGGGTCACCTTGTATTTGGCACATTGCACACCAATAGTGCTGTTAAAACGATTGAACGGATTCTAAACCTCTACAATCCGGATGAGCAGGGGCCGATGCGGATGCAGGTGGCGGAGTCGCTTGTTGCCGTAATTGCCCAATCCCTGGTGCGCACCACAGACGGTAAACGTGCGGCCATCCATGAAATTATGATTAACACCGATGCCATTAAGGACTACATTTTACGGGGCGAAATCGAGTCGATCGAGCAGTTGATCCCGCAATGTACCTACGATGGCATGATGACGATGAACCAGTGCATCTACGAACTCTATGAAGAAGGTCGTGTAGATGAAGAAACTGCCATTGAGGTGTCGCCTAAGCCCAACGAAATGGCCCAAATTCTAAGAGGTCGAGTCTAGAATATCGAATCTTGAACGGTCGAGTCCTTTCATATTGTTGTGCCAATTTAGGAAAGGACTCGATTTTTCGGTGCAAAATCTGGCACAGTGATGATATCCCTCTTAATACGCGATCGCCTTGGCTAGTCCTGATCAGCCATTAACCTTCAAGGGCTTAGCCTTGTTTACGCCGGGTGGCGATTTGATTTACAGCATCGATCCCAGCAAACAAGGCCATTGGCACGTGCAACTATCTGCTGCAATGCAGAACGTGCTCAGCTTACCTGAAGTACCCCTATTTTTGAACGATTGCTACACAGCGACCGTTGATCGATGGATAGATCGTAAAACGCAGGCCCTACAGGTCGCTGCCACTGCGAAACCTAGAGTGTGGCAGTATCGCCCGATTCTGCAGGTGATCTTTAATACCCCAATTCAGCATTGGCAACTTGATACCACCACAGAAGGTCATTGCGACACTGCCTTATTGGACAACTATCGGCAGCAGTTTCCGCAACTTTGGCATCATCACAACCTTGTCTTACGCTTAGATAATCTCCCTACGTTTCGCTACATTGCTAGCCCTGACCTCCCGACAACCCTGTCAGGCTACGTACTGCGATTATTTGTCAGAGGCCAAACCAGTACCACCATTGAGGCGCTAGAAAGCCTACATCAACTTTTAGAGCAAACCCTCACTTGCCCGTATACCCTTCGGGTTGTGGATGTTCAACAGCATCCCGACCTCGCAGAACAAGACAATGTAACGGCAACGCCAACGTTGATCAAAACTTGGCCCCCTCCTGTCCGGCGATTTGTGGGCACCTTAGATCGCAAAGATAGAATTTTAAAGCTGCTCGATTTGAACTAATGGCCCCCAGCGATTTAAACACAAAAAAGCCACCCGAAGGTGGCTTACGAAACTTTGGGAACGCGCAAATAAACTGAGCTTAGCTATGGACGACGAGCTTAACATTAGCGCCTTGCAGTCCAGGACGCTTCGCTTCAACCAGAGTTTTGTTAATAGCGTACTTTTGATTAATGGAGTTAATTAACTCTGTTTGGTTATGTTTTTTGGCAACGCCCCACAGATCTGCAATCAGATCGAAGGTTCCATCGGTATTCTTAGACCAGCCTAAATCGTATTCGCCTTCCAGAACCGCAACGATATCGGCACGCACACGCTGACCGTGATAACCGCGTACATCGGCTTCGGTTTTTACTTGAATACCCAAGTCCTTGAGGGAAGCTTTGAGAATTTCAGCATCGGTAATTTTGGTCCGTAAGGTGCTGAAGTGAGACATGAGAGTTGTCCTCCACTGGTGATGATGAGATATACAACGTTGAACTGTGTAAGACCGCTCAACTCAATTGATGCGGCTCTAAAACTAGCAGTCTGCTAGCCTTTCCTCCTGAGGGGATCAGAAGAAAACTTGTTAAAACTCCAGTCGCTGATATTCAGCAACGGAAGCTGCGGCTGGTCTTGCACGCTGTCTCGCCCATTCTCGTAGCGCAGTGACCTGTTCGGTCATGGTTTTAGACAGTGGCATAGTGGCCCGACAGGCCGCAATAATGTCGAGCTGAGTAAATTCTCTTCCTTGGGCAAAGGCCTCATACATGGC
>DATNQK010000496.1:0-13558 GCA_036704065.1 Stenomitos sp. | reverse complement strand
AACCTAGCCAAACTGTAGTTAGCTTAGTGGATTCATGGGACTTGCTTCCAGTTTTGTCTGTGTTGTTTTGAAGCGGTTGACTTATCTCAACTCGGCTGGGGAGCCAGACCCAAGCGGTATTAAGGATCCGCTTGACTGGGTGGCAGCAGTACATCTAGAGACTTTAGTGGCCGATAGCTTTAAAGGGGTGGCGAAGAGTGTAGTAGTGCCGGCTTTCCTCAGTCCAGTGATGCCATCTGCCAACAATTTTCCTGTTGAAGTTGCAACGCCGTTATAGGAGCCCGCCGCAGGAGTGAAGTGGATACTTTCCCAGCGGCCCGCAACTACTTTCGTGGGGGCCCAAAGACCACTGGCTGTGCTAAGGCTACCAAAGTAACTGTCGGCATAGGTTCCATTGGTATTGAACTTTAAACAGATGGGTTTAGTAAACGTGCCGCCGAGGGTTGCGGGGGCGTAGACGGTTAATGTCCCTTGGTACAGACCGGATGGCAGTGCAGCCATTGCGCTGGTTTGCCATACAAGACTACCTATACAAGCTGAAAAAAGAATGCCACCGACGGTCTGGCGTTGAATCTGACGCATCATAAGGGGTTGATCTCATAAATAGGGCAGGTGGCGGTCTGCCCCCTAAAGTTGGGGGTAGACATGCTCTATCCCACGTATAGTCTGAGATTTCAGAAATGTCAGGCCTTTTTAAAATTTATTTGCCTCAGAAGAAATTTGCACCGCAGCGATCGCAATGGAATCTACAAGAATGCGATGTTCTTGAACCTGGATGCGCTGATGCAATGTTTCGGCAGTATCGTCGGGCAGGACTGGAACAGCAGCTTGCATGACGATTGGCCCACTGTCTACGGCAGGAACCACCCAGTGAACGGTGCAGCCCGTAATTTTTACACCCGCTGCCAAGGCTTGTTCTACGGCCCGTATCCCCTTGAAACTTGGGAGCAAGCTAGGGTGAATATTAAGTGTATGCGGAAAAGCTTGGAGGAGCACTGGCGTTGTGATCCGCATCCAACCTGCCATCACCAAAAGGTCAATACGGTAGGCCTTGAGGGTTTCTACAATCGCTCGATCTAAATCTTCGCGGTTGGCGTAGTCTCGATGGTTGAGAACCTGGGTTGGGATATTGTAGCGCTGCGATCGCTCTAGAACCTTTGCCTCTGGATTATTACAAATGACCACCGCTACCGTTGCTGCTAGATGACCTTGGGCAATAGCTTGGGCGATCGCTTCAAAATTGCTGCCCGAGCCCGACGCCAAGACACCAAGGCGAATTGGGTGGGGTTGCATCTCCTTGTCAAAATGGTGGGCATCTGGGGAACACAAGCTTTGATCAGCGAGTGCAGTTGCAGCAGAAACAGTCATTGGGCTCTCAATCTTCTTACAGGGTGCTGGTTCGTTTGTCTTCAACTCAAGTTACCGTAAACTAAGCTCAATATTGCGACTTGATTTTTACAAACTAGCCATGAAGCCGTCGCTGTCTGCTGCGCGTCTCGAAACCCTTACTGCCTGGCTATTTTTAACGCCTGCCCTTGGGCTATTGAGCGTTTTTGTCTTTTGGCCAATCGCTTATTTATTGTATCTGAGCTTTACAAGTGGCAGCTTTACACGTTCTGGTACCCATTGGATTGGTTTAGCCAACTATGGACGGTTGTTGGCCATGCCCGACTTCTGGGCAGTGGTGTGGAACACCTTTATCTTTACCAGTGCAACGGTCGTTCCCAGCCTTGTCATTTCCTTAGGGTTAGCAGTGCTACTGGATCGCAAGATTGTCGGACGTGACCTGTGGCGGACTGCATTTGTGTTGCCGTCTTTTATTTCCTTGGTTGCGGCTGGGCTCGGATTTCGCTGGTTGTTTCAAACCGATGGCCCTGTCAATGCCTTGTTAGCGCCCTTAGGTTTTCAGCCTATTCCCTGGCTGGGCAGTACCGTTTGGGCCATGCCCATTTTGATTTTGATGAGTATTTGGAAGCAACTGGGCTTTAACTTAATTGTTTTCCTGGCCGGATTACAGACCATTCCCCTCAGTCGATACGAAGCAGCCGCCTTAGATGGGGCCAATCGCTGGCAACAGTTTCGCTTTATCACGTTGCCTGGTCTGCAACCGACCTTTATTTTTGCGGCGGTGACGACGGCAATTTTTACCTTACGCAGTTTTGAAACGATTTATGTCATGACGGGGGGAGGGCCCCTAGATTCGACCAATATCCTGGTGTACTACATTTACGAACAGGCCTTTGGTCAATTCGACTTTGGCTATGCGGCAGCAGCGGCTACGGTCCTATTGTTGACTACGTTGGGTTTGGTTTACGTTCAGCTGCGTTTTTGGAGTTCAGAGTCTTAAAAGTTGGGCCGTCCGGTTCGCATGCCGAGTAATTCTCGTGGCGAAAGGGGAGGGGTATCGTTGAGGGTAGGGCTACCCCCTTGTGATCCCTTAAACCACCGTGCCAGATCGGCGAGGGTGGTGGCTAACGTGGGGGAGATATCTGTGGCAACTTGGGTGGGCTGAAGGGTCTCCCATAGTTTGGACAGTTGAGCTGTCCATTCTTCTGCTTCAAGGCAACGGGTTTTCCAGTGCTGGATGGCTGTTTCGTATTCGCTAGCCTGTTGAGCTTGCCGCAGCACTTGTTCCTGCAAATCGTTGACTTGGTGTTCTAGCGCTTCTGAGCGAACTTGGGTGCTTTTGGCATCTTGCTCCAGCTCATGCGTTGTATGTTGCAGTTGTGCTTGAAGAATCGATTGACTCGATAGCTCGTTTTCGAGTTCGGTAATTTGGCGCTGTGCTTTGAGAAGGGTATTGCTGAGTCCTTGGATAAACTGATCTTTTTGCGAGTCTGGCCGATTCAGATCTTTAAGGGCCGTGATCATGGCTTCGCGATCGGCAAGGGCAGCATCGGCGCGTTGCAGCTTTGATTCGAGCGATCGCACAGAAGATTCGTGATTTCGCAACTCTAAACGGAGGCGCTCTGCAGTTTTCTGGGCAATAATTCGGTGTTGCGTTTCTTGCACCATCGAACTTTGCATCGCTTCGAGCTGCGCAGTCATTTGGGCATTTTTGTCACGTAAACGATCCAGTTCAGCGCGATCTTGTTGAGCTTGTATTTTGAACGTTGCTAATAGCGTCTCACGGTGTTGGGCGAGTGCTTCAGCCTCCGCAGCTTGAATTTTGAGTACATGGGCGTGTTCATTAAGGCGAGTGATTTCACTTTCTAGGTTCTGTTGTTGCTCAACTTGTGATTTTAGGGTTTCAATCGCCTGTTTTTGCACATGGGAAAATGCTTCTGTGGCCGCCAGTTGTTCTTCTAGAAATTCTTGATCGATGAGCTTTTTTTTCAACTCGTCGATATAAAGCTGGCATTGATAGAGCGCTTGCTCTAGCTGCTGAATTCGTTGCTGTTCCGATAGAGGCTCCGTCTCATCGGAATCAGAAGCTAAAGGAGGCGTCATGGCCAGGAGGTGCGCAACCGATAAAGACGCTGGTGGTACAGGTTGTTCTAGCTCAGCTGGTTGAGTAACTATATCTGCAGCTTGAGAAGCAGTAACATCCTGCTCAACATCCTGTTCGGGAATTTCAGGTGGCAAGGGTTGGGAAATACTAGGGGGCGTACTGACAACCGCAGCGGCCAAACCTTGTCTATCCCACATAATTTCTAATTGTTGTTCCAAGATATCACCCCTTCATGGAAAAGACAGCAGAAATTTTGATGGTACGGGGCCGTTTCGGCAGAAAGACAACGCTTAATTTGAAAATAATATCTCTATTGCGGATTTAAAGTTGCTCATAGTTGTAAGGTTGTCATAAATTTTCCAGTTAGTTTGATAGAACCCAGGTAGCCTTCTGTATTCAGGAGCAAAATCCTTACCGTAAAATCCACGAGCCTGTATTGGTTAAACGTGAAATAACCCCACCATTTACTGAAGTGAATGGTAACGTATCCTTCCCCCTACTAGGTTTCCCTCATTTACAGTTCTTGCTGAAAAGAACTAAAAGGCCATCAGTAACCTAGATTAGGGCTCAGTTTTGCCTAGGGTAGATTGACCCTAGATAAAAGGGATTGAAGCAATATTGGATAGAAAGTAAGTATTTATACTCACTTTCTAGTGTGAAATTCTAGTCGCGAGGGCTGAAGCTCAGGGAAAACAATTGTGAAACCGTAAGGTGTCAATTGATACATCATTACATAGCTAGACCAGTAGGGTAAGGTGAATTAATTGCTGTACTTACCTTGATGGGTTTGGCCTTTATGAAAGCACTTCAGAAGCCGAAAAATGGCTTTTGCCCAATTGCTCAATTTTATGACGTTGTCAGCCCCAAGAGCTAAAGGTTTTAGGTTCTGATGTTATGCCAGTAATTCAGATCAAACTCCAATGAGCGATGTGTCTCTGTGAGTGAAGTTCGGTTTAGTCTGCCGCGTAGAGACGGAACGTGGCACAGTTATAGAAGTCAGTTGCTCAGTTGCTTGATGGTCTCGACTTCGATGCAGTTGAGCGGCTTTGTGATGACAGGGTTTTCCTTGTATGCCATTCATTTAATGTTGAAGTGTTATGCAAATTCGTCGTCGTCCCCCTAATCCTGCTGTCAATGTGGAGGTCTTGAGTTATCAAATTCCAGCAGAAGATGCAGAACCCCGCAATATCTTGGAAAAAATCGTTTGGCATAAAGATAAAGAAGTTGACAGGATGCGGGAACTCCTCCCCTTGCAGGATCTGCGCAAGCAGGTCGAGAAAGCGGCACCTCCCCTTGATTTCTTGAAGGCGCTGCGTCAGGGTAAAACGGATCCGGCACTGATCGCCGAGGTTAAAAAAGCATCGCCCAGTAAAGGCGTTTTTCGAGAACAGTTTAATCCCATTGAAATTGCACAAGCCTACGAAGCAGCGGGGGCAAGCTGTGTGTCGGTTCTGACTGATTCGGCATTCTTTCAGGGCAGCTTCGATTACTTACAAGCGATTCGCGAGGCTGTGCAGATTCCTTTGCTCTGTAAAGACTTTGTTTTGTCGCCTTACCAAATCTACATGGCGCGATCGCGTGGAGCCGATGCGGTCTTGCTGATTGCAGCGATTCTTAACGACCAAGATCTGACGTACCATCTCAAAGTGGCGAAGTCTGTGGGCATGGCAGCATTGGTAGAGGTTCATACCCTCACAGAACTGGATCGTGTGTTGGCGCTTCCAGGGGTGCAATTGATTGGGATTAACAACCGCAATCTCGAAGATTTTTCCGTTTCTCTAGAGACGACCTGCACCTTAAGCCAACAACGCGCATCGCAACTGCAAGAGAAAGATATTCTGTTGGTGAGCGAGTCGGGTTTGTATACAGCTGCGGATGTTGCCAAGGTCAAACAAGCGGGTGCCAAGGCGGTTCTGATAGGGGAATCCCTGATTAAAGAAGATCCTGCCGATCCGCCCTTTGCGAGTGAAGCAGAGCGAATGCAGACGAAGATTAGCGCTCTCTTTAACCACAAGGGGGCTTAACAGACATGTGAACAAGCCTGCTGGAGCACTATGCTGCTTGGCACAGACCTGCACAAATGGCTTGACGCATCTGACGCATGTTACCAGGCAGGTCTTGACGCATGGCTTGTTCAATAAACATGCTCGGGACTGGAATGAGCGGGGTAGCTTCTACGGAGTAGGTTAAGACGGTACCATCGCCGTAGTCGTCTAGCACCAATTCTGCGGTGAAGTCGTTGAAGCTGCCCTGCTCCATCCGAAAGCGAATTTGCCGTTGTAGATTCTCGAACACCCGCAGGTAGACTTCTACCTGGGCCGTAAACATCAAGAAGGTTTTGCGTGCAGTTTGGTAAAGCCGTTGGCCGCGATGGGGGCGCTGTGGGTTGCGTTCGAGCACCTCACTCTGCACGATGTCTGGGAAGTACTGTACCCAGCGTGTGTAGTCTGTGAGTTGAGACCAAACCAGTGATCGCTCAACTGGGAGATACATCCGCGCGGTCACTGCACCACCGAAGGGGGTATGAGGGCGGGTTTCTAACAACACTTCGCCTTGCAATAAGGCACATGCCTCGGATGAACTCAGGATACAAGCATCAAATAACTGGGTCGCCGCTGTATTTTGGGAGTAGGTCATACAGGATAGTAATAAGTTGTGTTGCGAAAATAGAAGGACTGTAAATAAATTCGTTATTGGCCGCTATGGTATACCGTTTTTCCTATTTTGGCGATAGAAAATATCACTTACCCCTTAAAATGCCCATTCGCCTCCAAGATATCCCTATCATTCCCCTTCAATACAACAACTGGCTCCCCCGTTTGGGAGAACCAGTCTGAACTCAATGCAGGTATGCAAAAGCAATGCTGATGGGAGCAGCGTTTTATTCGGCTTCTTCCATGATTTTAGGAACCTTAAAGAAATCGCCATCTTGATCAGGAGCGCTCGCTAGGATCGCTTCGCGATCCGGCCAGATTGCTAGGTTGTCTACGCGTGTCACATTGCTCACGTCGATAGCACGAGTGGTGGGCTCCACATTGTCGACATTGAGTTCGTTCAACTGCTCAACGTAATCGAGAATGCTCCCGAGCTGACTCGTGAACTGAACTTCTTCTTCAGGCGTTAGCTCAAGACGAGCTAGAAGCGCAACTTTATGAACTTGAGTTTGGTCGATCATAGGCCGATGAAGCAATCCTTAATACAAATCTAATGTGGAACGGCCTGTGGTTTTGAGCCAGTTTTGCGCCTCAATATAATTGTTTGGGGCAATACGGATGGCTCGTTTCCAGTAATCTGCCGCTTTGTCGAACAGATCATCGGCATCATCAGGACGACCTTCTTCTGCCGCTTGTTCGCCTTGGTAGTGATAGATGACTGCAACGTTGTTGAGGGCTTGGCAGAGGCGACCGTTTAGCTCTAAGGCTTGATGGTAGAGATCGAGGGCTGTTGCATGGTCGCCGTTACTGGCATGGATTAAACCCATGTTGTACAAGATATAGCTGCGATCATAGTCGTCGTCTTCAAGCTTCAAGGCTTGCTCATAGTTATCGAGGGCCTCGGCATATTCGCCATCGCCTTGAGCCGACATTCCATCTCGGTAATAAGCAAAGGCTTCTTTCTGCCGATTGCTGGCTGGCAAAATCTTCAGGATGATGTCAGCCATCACAGTGAAGGATTTGTCAATGAAGTTGTCGTTACGTTGGGAACGCGGCATAGGGGCTTCGTTGAACTGAAGGTCAATAGAACGCTAGTGGGCAAGCGCTTTCCATAGTCTATCAGGTTGGGTCTGTTTGGTTTGGCGTTCGCTTTGTTGCCGTATCAGCCTGTGTCTCCTTTGCTCTTTTGGGGGGTGAGTGGTTCCTCTCGGCAACCAGAAGACTGGCTCCTCTAGACGGACGGGCGGAAAAAATTTGGTTTTGCCGAACAGCACCTTGATTTTCCGTGCCGGAGCATGGCATGATATGAGACTGCTGAAGCCAAATTCAATAGGCTTCAATTAAAAGAGACGGCGGCATAGCCAAGTGGTAAGGCAGGGGCCTGCAAAGCCTTTACCCCCAGTTCGAATCTGGGTGCCGCCTTTAATTCCTTATTCCTTCTCTGCTTCCGGTATCGGAGGCTTTCCCTGACGGTTAGGGTAATCACCCAGGAACGTACCGCTAGGGTTTAGGGGGCGATCGCTTCTGCTTGGAGTGCGGCAATAATTTTTTGGTTGGCCGTCGGGAACGGATATTGATCTAATTCATTTAAAGAAACCCATTTCACCTCATCACATTCGATGGGTTGCGGTTCCCCAGAGCAATAACGGCAATGATGCACCGACAGCGTCACCTTGAAGTGAGTATAAGCATGTTCAAGGGTCATAAAATGACGCTGAACCTCAACTTCAATGCCCAACTCTTCACGGATTTCGCGGACTACACATTCGGCAATGGTTTCGTTGGGCTCGACTTTGCCACCTGGAAACTCCCATAAACCGCCCAGCAAACCGCTTTGAGGACGCTTATCAATCAGGATTTGTCCTGCGTCGTTCCAGATAATAGCAACGCCGATGAGTTTATGAGGGATGGGTTCGCGAGTTTCCGACATGGGTAGTACCGTCTGTAAGTTGTGTTGGTAAGCCTGACACCATTGCGACCAAGGACACAGTAAGCAAGCAGGCTGCTTGGGTGTACAAACTGTTGCCCCTAAGTCCATCAACGCCTGGTTAAAGGCCCTAGGATGCTCCGGATCGAGCAAGGATTCAGAACCCTTCCACAGAAAGGATAAGGCATATTTTGGCGGTACCGATAGTCCAATGAGCCTCGATAGCACCCGTTTAACGTTGCCATCCAGAATGGGGGAGGCTTGATTAAATGCAGCGCTTAAAATTCCGCCTGCGGTTGTTTTGCCAATTCCCGGCAGGGTTAAAACATCTTCAATGCGCTCTGGAAATTGTCCGTTGAACCGCTCCGTAACCAACTGGGCTGCTCGGTGTAAATTGCGACATCGCGCATAATACCCCAGGCCCTGCCATAGCATTAACACCTCCTGCTGTGCCGCTGCGGCTAGGGCTTCAACCGTTGGGAAGCGTTGTAGCCATCGCTGGTAGTAGGGAATGACGGTTTTTACCTGGGTTTGCTGCAACATAATTTCCGACACCCAGATTGCATAGGGATCTTGAGTGTCTCGCCACGGCAAAGACCGCCCTTGGTGGCTATACCATGCCAAGAGCGATCGCCGTAGTTGTGCAATAGGTAACTCCCGCCAGCGATCGCTACTGAGCGGGAGACAAGGGAGAGTGGTATCTTGCAAGTGTGTGAGGGGTTGGGCTGTGCGAGAATTCGCACGGGTGTGCTTAGCCTTCTGTTGCGGGTGCATCCGATTCGGAAATAGGAATATCACCAAGTGCTTGCTCGAAGGCCATCCGTTGCTCCGCAGCACGCAGGAAGTACCCGTTCATCATGGCTGCGGCCAATAACCGACCTAAGTTTTCTCGGTTCGTAGAGATCATCACATCAAACTGCTGCCCTGGCAGATGGCCTAACAGCGATGCAACATGACGCTCCATGACCTGCAATACTTCCTCTGAAGTGGGTTGAGCTAAGCGTGCTGCCGCCTCTGGCTCCATCGAGGACACATACTGCCAAAGTTGATTGCTCTGTTCTAAATTGGGTTTACCGAAGTTTGCGACTGGGTTCATGGGTTTATCCATAAAAACAGAAAAGGTATTGCAGTGAAACAAACTGCGCAACTTGACGGTGTAGCAGTTTCTTCATCAAAAATCAGCGCAGGACGGAACAGCTTTAATCTTTAGTCATTCGCATCGCTAGCCTTTATGCAATTACTGTAACAATTGCCTAGCAACTTCCTAAATGGGAAAAACCGAACCTTAGGAGTTGTGTTAACCCTAGGGTTGGCCATTGTCTAAGAGGCGCTTACAAAGGCTAGCTGGCAACATATTCAGAAATATCGCTGCGTCGTTTGCGCAGTTTGGTTAGGGCTTCACGTTCGATTTGACGCACCCGTTCCCGACTGATGTTGAGGCATTCACCAACTTTTGCCAAGGTCAGGGGTTGCCCATCTTCGAGGCCGAATCGCAAGCTCAAGACTTGGCGCTGCTGAGGAGTGAGATCCACCATCAGTCGTTCTAAGTCTTGGCGCAAACAGGTCTGTAAGGTGAAATCTTCAGGCGATTCGGCTGGGTCTTCAAGCAGTTCGCCAAGCTCAGTATCTTGATTGTCGCCAACTCGTACATCTAAAGACAGCGGTTGACGTGCTTTCTCTAGGTACTCGCGCACCTGTCTTGGGGTTAACTCTAGTTCGTCTGCTAGCTCGCCAATGGACGCAGCGCGGCCTAACCGTTGTGACAAGACCCGCTGGGTTTTCTTAATTTTGTTTAGCTTTTCGGTGATATGGATGGGTAGGCGGATGGTGCGGCCTTTCTCGGCGATCGCCCGTGTAATGGCTTGGCGAATCCACCAGTAAGCGTATGTAGAAAATCGATATCCCTTAGTAGGGTCAAATTTTTCTACCCCACGTTGCATGCCAATGGTTCCTTCTTGAATCAAATCTAGGAGGTCAACATTGCGCTTGATGTACTTTTTGGCCACAGATACCACCAAGCGGAGGTTGGCTTCCACCATGCGACGCTTGGCCAGCTCTCCTTCCGCAACAAGGGACTGAAGCGTAGACTCCGGTAAGTTGGCAGCCAGTGCCCATTCTGAGAGGGTTGGCTCACGCTCAAGCTGTTCTTGGAGGGCTTCTTTCACTTGGTTGACGACATTGAGGTGCTGAACCTGTTTGCCGTAAGTGATTTCTTGTTCATGCGTTAACAAAGGCACACGACCAATCTCGCGCAGATAGGTGCGGACTAAATCTTTGGACGATTCGGATACTCTCATGCCTAGAAGCCTCTCCTGTGAGAAATGATTGGTCGTCGAAGACGGCTCTTACGAGCCTAGGATTCTGGATGGTAAGGAAGGGGCTGACAATGCCAAAGCCGTACCCCCTGGAGGTGGATTAAGCGAAACATATCGCAATCTTCAAACTCCAACAGTTCGCGGTTTTACGCTTTACTAGGAACGGATCCCCTTCGGTAATAAATTTTAACACAATCCCCTCTTTTATTAATTATTGTAATATTTTCCAAGAAATCAACCCCCCATTTGGAATATTCCTCACTTTTTATTGCGAGTGATTGTAGATAGGTGAGTCAGGCAGGGGCTGTAAGAGGCAGAATCTGTGAGTTTAACGCAGAGAATTTCATTGATAATAAGGGCATTCTGCTGGAAAGATTCTGAGAAAAGCCTTAAGGTTCTGTCGATCCTTAGAGCCAAATGCTGAAGCAACGATTATTAGAGGCTTGTGTTAAGCACTGTTAGGCTCATGCTCAGCCTGAATTCCCAAGGCGAGCCTCTCCATTAACAGCATTAAATCTAGATGTATGAATAATGAGAATCCTTCAAAGGTCTAGTCTCTAGGGCAAATTCTGGTTACAGTCGTTTGATGCAAAGTTCGCTAGGTTGTGCAATGGCTGGAGGGCTAGGGGTTTGTCTCTAAGCATTGATGCGGCCTAGGTTGTGTAAAGGTCACATCTATGGAGCGAACCGCTAGTTTAGTTCGTTCTTGCTTAGTATTGGTGCGAGGTCAGGGACGCGAGCTTTCTATCGGATGCTTCATGTTTGTTCATAAAGTCCGACATTAGACTAGAAACGATTTGACTCAGTTTGGCCATTTGTGCAGCTTGTTTTGGCGCTGTAAGACAACGCTCTGAATGTAAAGGGACATTTGGACGGTGTTGTGGATGGAGTCTGAACTCCTTTAGACGCTTCAACCTCAAGCCTTCGTTATGAAATTGAGAATCCCTGCTTTCGTTCTCGGAATTACCAGTTGTTCTTTACAGGGCAAGGCATTTCCCTGATGGGGACTTGGATGACCCAAGTGGCGACGTTGTGGTTGGCTTACCAGTTAACGCAGCCGGCATTGATGTTGGATGTGGTGGGCTTTTCGAGCCAAGTGCCGAGTTTTATCCTGGCTCCGTTTGGGGGTGTCGTTGTAGATCGCTTAAACCCTCATCGCATTCTGGTCATCATGCAAATCCTGGCGATGATTCAGTCTTTGGTCTTAGCAGGACTCACGTTGACCGCTCATATGACGGTGGCGTTGATTATAGGCTTGAGTTTTTGCCAGGGTCTGATTAATGCCTTTGATGCGCCTGCGAGACAGACGTTGGCAAAGGACCGTGTGGAACGACCTGAAGATTTAGCCAGTGCGATCGCCCTTAATTCCTCTGGCGCGACAGTTACCTGTGCTTAGAGGCCTAGTCCGCCCCATCTATATCAAAGCAGGCATCCTGCCTCAAATGGAGCATCATAAACTAGGCCCCAGAAGGCTCTTTGAGCGATCGCTCAATTCGGGACTGCCCCAGAGAGTAGGTCACGCTGTAGCTTTTGCCTAACAGCCAAAACCATATACTGGGGAAATTTGGTTCAACCCAGGACTGTACAGCCCGGACAAACCCCGGAAACCAAGTTCGCAACAGGGCATTAACGAATGCCGCTACGGTAAAGCTCCAATAGCTTTGCAGCCAACGCAACATATCTTTCGGCCCGACTAAATCCCAGATCCAAAGCAGCAACGCAGGGTTGATAACGGCGGCTTTGAGGGCCATTCGGTTAAATGAGACCCAACTAAAACGATCCTTCACAAACCCATCCGCAATCTCAGCAGGTTCGCTGGCCAAAATCCCGAAAAAGGTATTCAGCATGGCATTGATTCGTTCTGGGGGAATAGATCGCCCTGTTGGCACCATCATGCCTCGGGAGAATAGCCAAGTGACAGCAATATTGCTTTGGTAGGCCCGAATTTGATTGAGATATTTTGCCTGCACTAAATCGTGTCGCAGAGCAGTATCGAGCAAATCGACAAGGCGGGGCAGGTTGCGCACTAAAGAGCCGAACCCAGTAAATACCAGCGGAGACTGTAACGAAGCCGCATCGCCAATGCTCACTAAGCGGTCGAAGGCAACGGTGCGATCGCGATCATTCGCACTAAAATGTCCTGGAATATAGCCGAACGTCGGTTTGAGCCAGGTCAACTCATCCATATTGCAGCGACGGTATTCGGGCAGGATGTGAAAGAAATCCTCGTACATTTCTAGCAGCGAACCGGGGTTTTCTGGATGCACCTGATGATAGTGGAACAGGTAAAAGGTTAGTTCATCGCCAGGGCCAGGAAACAATTCCCAGATCAACTGACGTCCCCGTGAAACATCTCCATGACTGTTCAGCACATCCCCGTAGGTCGAGTCCCAAACGGCAGACTCCATTCCCGATATGACAGCTCCCACTGTGGGACAGACACTGTCGAAGGCGCGTCCACCATTTAATTGCCAAGCAATGGGTGAGGCCGTTCCCATCGCATCCACCACAATTCTGCCTGTCGCTTGCTTTTGAGTTTGCGACGGCAAGTGCAGCGCTTGTACGGTGGCATGGCTAGGTTGAACATCCATGCGTTGGAATTCGGTGTAGTCCCAAATGTCACCCCCTGCTTGGCGCAGCTTTTCGCCGCATAGGTGCAACAACTTGGCGGAGTTCACCGCAATATTCAGCACGGTTGGCGTGTGGAGGATGGGTGCTTTGGCTTGCGGTGGGTTATTGGCATCAAAAAACTTGTTAAACCCGTCTTTGTACTCACGACCAATCAACCCTTCAAAGTCTGCGGCTGTGAACAAGCCCAGATCGATCAACGTTTGGAACTCGGCGCGGGAAATATTCCATTCGCGATGCATTTGGCCGAAGGGTAAGCGCTCAATCAACAAAACGCGATATCCGAGATTGGCCATGACCGCTGCATGGATGACGCCTAAAGCCCCGCCAATATAAATCAGGTCGTAGGTGGGAGATTCTGTTGTGGCACCAATCGCAGCCTCGTCTTGAAACACCACTTGACGAGGTGCTTGGGGCGATCGCACATTTTCTCGCCAGCGTTGTTCCCACCAGTAAACGCGGTTGAGATCTGCTTCGCCATTCGGCATGCGTTGAAAGTATTGCACCGTTAAGGGGTACTGCTTAACGAGTCCATCAAAAATGGACTGGTGCGATAAATCGGCCGAACATGCGCGGGATCAGG
>DATNQK010000495.1:0-3684 GCA_036704065.1 Stenomitos sp. | reverse complement strand
GCTTCAGGATGCCGTACAGGCATTGCAAGCGGCACAAGCCCAACGTCAGCAGTTAGCGGTTTTGCCACTTCAACGGCAGCAACTGCACGACCTGACCCAAGAAATGCAGCAGTTGCAAACCGAAATGCAAGGGTGCGATCGCCAACTCGCCCAGATTCCAACGTTACAAACCACACTGCAAGAGATTGAAACGCAGTTACAGCAACTGCAAGACCCTAAAGGCCACCTTAAAGTTCTACAGCAACAATTGCGGCAACGGGAGCAGTTACAAGTACGCTTGACCCAGTTACAGCAGAACCGCGACCAAATTCTGCAAAAATTGGCGCAAATAGACGAGCAATGGTCGGCTTTTGCAGAACTAGATACCCAATTCGAAGCGCAGCAAGCGCAAATGCAAACCCACAATACCGACTATCAGCAATACCTACGCCACCGCGAACAAGCCAATTCTTTTCGACAGATCGGGCCTCAAAAAGAACAGGTTCAAGCAGAAATTGCTCAAATGCAGGAGGAACTGCAAAGGTTAAAAGCTCAACTACAACAAGTGCAACAGGACTACGATCCACAGGACTTTCTGACCCTGAATGAGCAACTGGCCCAGCTCAAGCAAACTCGCGATCAATTACAAGGCGGACTGTCACCCAAACAAGCCCAACTACGTGATTTAGAAAAACAACTCAAGGCGCGGACAGACATTGCCCAACAACAAGAACGCGATCGCAGTTTGCTCGGCCAAAAGCAACAAATGTTGCAGTTTATTGGCGATGCACGTCACATCTTTAATCAAAGTGGCCCTCGCATTACGCGTTACTATCTCGCAGAAGTCTCGCTCACTGCCGACAAATTGTTCCGAGAACTGCTCAACCGCGATGAGGTAACGCTGGAGTGGACTGAAGACTACGAAATTCGGGTTAAAGAGCGAGGCTACTGGCGCAGTTTCAAAAGCCTATCTGGTGGCGAACAAATGTGTGCGGCATTAGCAGTACGGCTTGCGCTATTAAGGGTTTTAGCCGATATCGATATTGCCTTTTTTGATGAACCCACCACCAACATGGACCAGCAGCGGCGGCAGCAGCTTGCGGAGGCCATCAGTAACCTTAAAGCATTCCGTCAACTAATTGTTATCAGCCACGACGATACATTTGAAACGGTGACAGAACATTCCATCCGCGTTGAGCGGCAACCTGTTTAGTGAACTAAAAAATTGGGTACTGATGCATTGAAGAAAAGTATCTATTGACGATCCTTAAATTCCGAGAAAAAGTCATGTAATTCATGACTGGAATCTCAGCATCAATTACCCTCAGCCAGCAAATTGGATAAAATTTTCCAATTGTTCTCTTCAACTTCCTGAAGCTGAATCTGGATGGTCTTGAATCTGAGCGATCGCAAAATCTGCTGTTTGTGCAACATGGGCATTGGTATCTTTTTGCAGATATTTCAGCGCAGCAATACTTTTTTCGGTAGGCAAGTTGCCTAAAGCACCAGCCAAGCGTTGACGCACAAACCAGTCATCAGAAGCCACAAACTCTAAAAGCAAATCTACAGACTCGCGATCGCCCAGTTCCCCTAATGCCGAAATCGCCGCCATTTGCACGATCGCCACAGGATGCGTAAGGGCTTGCTGCAACGTAGACTGTGCGCGCAGATCCTGTAAATTCCCCAGGGACACAATTGCACTAAACTGCACCAACCAACTTGAATCGGCATTGAACGCTTGAACTAAAGCATCTATGGCTTCAGTCTGACCTAACACACCCAGTGCAGCAGCAGCATCGGCCCGAGCAGCATAATCAGGGTCGTGGCGCATGAGATCGAGCAATAGGTTATAGCACTCTGGCGTAGGATTCTCTGCCAGCAGCGCAATGGCATAGGAACGCACCGGCAAGTTGAGATCGTACAGAACCGTTACCACTAAAGGAAACGCTTGCGCGGCATCAACATGACGCAGGTGCGCCAGCCCTTGCAGGCGATCGCGGGATTGAGGACTTCGCAGCAGAGAAGCAATCGCGTCGAGGTCGAGAGGTTCCATCTTCAATAAATGGTTTACGACAAGCTACGACAAAACGAGACACCACACATGAAACTAACGGAGTAGATGGGCACCTACCCTAAGCTTTAGATTCTACTATTTCTACTTCTGCTGCTTGTGATCAAAACCAAAGCGCCTAGCATTAAGCGAATTCCTGGGTTTTGTACAACAGGAGAACAAAAAATCGTTACAGTCATTACTAGACCCTGACTGACAGAGTAAAGATAATGAGCATTAAAGTAGGCGACAAGGCACCCGATTTTACCTTAAAGGCTCAAGACGGCCGTTCAGTTAAACTGTACGACTTGCTTACCCAAAAGCCCGTTGTTTTATTCTTTTATCCAAAAGATAATACGCCAGGGTGTACGAAAGAAGTGTGTGCATTTCGCGATCGCTATAGCGTCTTCCAGGAGATGGGCGCTGAGGTGATTGGCATTAGTGCCGATACCGTCTTTTCTCACGATCAATTTTCTAGCGCTTACAAGTTACCCTTCTTACTGCTGAGCGACGATAGCAACCGTGTTCGTACCCTGTATGGCGTACCCAGCACTTTAATGATTTTGCCAGGGCGCGTCACATACATCATTGACCAGCAAGGCATCGTGCGTGAGATGTTTAATTCTCAACTGAACGTAGATGGCCATATTTCCACCGCAATTCAAGCCCTTAAAAGCATTAAGGAAGCCTCCATGCAGGCCTAACACTGAGAGGCATTGATGCCATCGGCTCGTTTGCCAATGCAGTACAGGATTTCATGAAGCTTTTACGCAAAAAACTCGATACCTCCGTTAACAGGGGCACATCTACCCGTAAAACGCACCCATTTGCCCTAAAGAGGCACTTACTGCCAGCCCTTTTGATGTTAGGTGCAGGCATTGCGCTAGGTGCAAGCCTTGCCCCGGTCTCGGCTTGGGGCATTGCTTGGATCGCTGTTGCACCATTGTGGGTTGCAGCCGTAAAGTCTCAAACGCTCAAGGAAGCCATGTTCTTCGGGTTATGTTGGGGCATTGGTTATCACGGTACGGCCTTATCCTGGGTCGTTGGGTTACATCCCCTCACTTGGCTCGGCTTGTCTTGGGTTGCAAGTATCACAATCGCAACCTTGGCTTGGTGTACTGTTGCCCTCTGGGGGGCCGCACTCTCTGCGATCTGGGCAGGTGGGTTGCACTACCTGAGTCAGTCTAGTCGTGGCGGTCTACGCTTAGTCGTCAGTGCTGCGCTGTGGTACGGACTGGAGTGGGTTTGGAATCAGTCGCCGCTTTGGTGGACAGCCATAGCCAATAGCCAAAGTCCAAGCAATGGGACGCTGTTGCAACTGAGCAGCTTGTCTGGGGCGGATGCGATCGCCTTTGGAATACTGCTTGTCAATGGGGCCTTAGCGGAAGCTTGGCTCGCCCGTCAGGGTCGGTTTTTGCTGGTGGCCATTTTGGTGTTTCTCTCGCTGCATGGGTTGGGTTGGGGACTATCACAACGCACTACAGCGATTAATCCCCAAAATACCGCCACGATTGGCCTGGTTCAGGGCAACCTCCCCAGTCGATTTAAGCTCTCCCCCTCAGGCGGTCGCAAATCGGTTTCCAGCTATGAGCAAGGGTATCGCGCCCTTACAGACCAAAACGTCGATGCCGTACTGCTGCCAGAAGGCGCATTAC
>DATNQK010000494.1:0-6945 GCA_036704065.1 Stenomitos sp. | reverse complement strand
GCCATGTTAGTGCATGGTTGTGTCGATGCTACAGCTGTGTTATTTCTGGGTGGATTTCTCAGTGTTCCGTTTTAGATTATTTTTAGATTTCGATCCAAATGTAACGGATTGCAAAGTATAATGAGAATCACGATTGAACCTATTCTGGGGTAAATCAGTTCATTTATTGCACAGAAGCGCTGGGAAACATCATTCATGCAGGTTGCGATCGCAGGTGGCGGTTTGGCAGGTTTAGCCTGCGCAAAATACTTAGTCGATGCAGGTCATACGCCGATAGTCTTTGAGAGCCGCGACGTTTTGGGCGGCTTGGTGGCTGCTTGGAAAGATGAAGATGGCGATTGGTACGAGACAGGTTTGCATGCCTTCTTCGGTGCCTATCCCAACATGTTGCAACTCTTTAAAGAGTTGGGCATTGAAGATCGCTTGCAATGGAAAGAACACGCCCTGATTTTTAACCAGCCAGAGAAACCAGGCACTTACTCTTACTTTAAGGTGCCCGATATTCCGGCTCCTTTTCACGTCCTCACCTCAATTTTGCGCAACAACGACATGCTCTCTTGGGAGCAAAAGTTCCGCTTTGCCCTTGGTCTTTGGCCAGGCGTGGTTCGCGGCCAGAAGTATGTTGAGGACATGGACCAATACAGCCTTCTTGAATGGTTGCAGCGTCAAGGCATCGACGAGCGAGTCAATTCAGATATTTTTATCGCTGCATCCAAAGCCTTAACCTTTATCAACCCCGAAGACGTTTCCGCTACGATTCCGTTAACTGCCATTAACCGCTTCCTTCAAGAGCGCTACGGGTCTAAGATTGCCTTTTTGGATGGTTCTCCCACCGAGCGTTTGTGTCAGCCTTTGGCAGACTACATTACCGAGCGAGGCGGTAAAATTTTGCTAGAGCGGCCCCTGAAGGAGATCGTCCTCAACGAAGATCAAAGCGTCAACCATTTTGTGATGCGGGGGCTTAACGGCGCGCCGGATGAGATTGTGACCGCCGATCTTTACGTCTCAGCCTTATCGGTGGATGTGTTCAAAGTTCTGATGCCACAGCCTTGGAAAGGGATGCCCTTCTTCCAAAAACTAGAGGGCCTTGAAGGTGTACCCGTGATCAACCTGCACCTGTGGTTTGATCGCAAGCTTACAGACATTGACCATCTGCTCTTTTCGCGTTCTGATATTCTGAGCGTTTATGCGGACATGAGCATCGCGTGCAAGGCTTACGAAGACCCTGACCGCTCGATGTTAGAACTGGTGCTTGCGCCTGCCAAAGATTGGATTGATCGCTCCGAGACAGAGATTTTGGATGCAACCATGGCAGAACTGCGACGGCTTTTCCCGCAGCATTTGACCGGAGATGACCCCGCGCAGCTGCGCAAGTATAAAATTGTGAAGACGCCGCGTTCGGTTTATACTGCTTCGCCTGGTCGTCAAGCGTGTCGTCCTGAACAGACTACACCGATTGCCAATTTCTACTTGGCAGGAAGCTATACGATGCAGCGCTATCTCGGCAGTATGGAAGGGGCCGTCCTTTCTGGTAAGCTGGCAGCGCAGGCTATTGAGAAACACCATCCTGCCTCAGCTTCTGCCTCCGCCATCCAAGCCTCAAATCAAGCTGTCCCTGTCTAGTTGACAACGCATGCTGCAACTGCCTGAAACCCCACGACTCGCTAAGCCGCTAAGTTCCCTCGAGCAATCCTACGAACTTTGTCGGCAGGTCACGGCAAAGTTTTCGAAAACGTTTTACCTCGGCACGCTATTGATGACCGAGCAAAAACGGCGCGGTATTTGGGCAATTTACGTTTGGTGCCGTCGTACCGATGAGCTGGTTGATGGGCCCCAAGCCAAGGCAACGACCTCTGAAACCTTGGATGAGTGGGAATCTAACCTAGAGGCGATCTTTGCGGGTTATCCGACCGACGATTACGATGTGGCCTTGGTGGACACGATTGAGCGGTATGGCTTAGAAATTCAGCCCTTCCGAGACATGATCGAAGGGCAGCGCATGGATCTGTACCGCAACCGCTATGAAACCTTTGAAGAGCTGAAGCTCTATTGCTATCGCGTGGCGGGAACTGTTGGCTTGATGTCAGCCCAGATTATGGGGGTAGAGTCCTTTTCAGATCGGTTGAAGGCACCTTGGTACAATCCCTATGTATCGGGATCTCAAGATCCGATTGAACAGGCGATCGCCCTAGGCATTGCCAATCAGCTCACCAATATTTTGCGTGATGTAGGTGAGGACGTGCGACGTGGACGCATCTACTTGCCGCAAGAAGATTTGCGACTGTTCAACTATACCGAGGCTGATCTATTGGCAGGTGTGTTGGATGATCGGTGGCGCGCTTTGATGAAGTTTCAGATTGAACGTGCGCGTAAGTTCTTTACCCAATCCGAGAGTGGAATCTACGCACTACAGCGAGATGCTCGTTGGCCTGTTTGGTCTGCATTGGTGCTCTATCGTCAAATCTTAGATGTGATCGAGCAAAACCAGTTCGATGTGTTTACCAAACGGGCTTACGTTTCAGACCTACGGAAATTTTTCTCTTTACCTACCGCCTGGTTTAAGGCCCTTTAGCAGCAGGATGCGCTGAGATTGCTCCGGCCTGCCTATCTTTAGGCCGTATCGTAACGTTTGTCGCCGCTGCGATAGAGTGCTTTTATTCATCCCTCGCGTAACAGTGAGATATCCCTAGCCTTCTGGGCTTGTGAAGGGCTGTTGGTTTTAAGCACTGGCTTCCTTGAGGATTGCGATCGCCAGTGGGGTCTACGCGCCCCTGAGGCCTCATAAAAATAAAACGCGGCTCCTTGGGTATCAAGGGCCGCGTTTTGCATGCTCCAGAACTGGATGCAGCAATGAAGCAAAAGCGCTACAGGAATTAGTAGAGTGCTTCTTCTTGGTGGGTCATGATGGTGCAGTCCGAGGTGGGATATGCAACGCAGGTCAGGACAAACCCTGCTTCAATTTGATCGTCGTCCAAGAAAGATTGGTCAGACTGATCAACGGTGCCGGCTGTGATTTTGCCTGCACAGGTAGAACAAGCACCTGCACGGCAAGAAAAGGGTAGATCTAGACCCTGCTCTTCAGCGACATCAAGAATGTACTCATCATCAGGTACATCGATAGTGGTGTTTAAACCTTCAGCCTCATTAATCAATGTAACCTTGAAAGTTGCCATACAGTCGTCCTCTCATTCATGGAAACGGCAGTTTTCAGTTAAGCAGGTCCTTGAGATGTATTCTGTGATTGCTAAGTACACAGCATTACTTCAATATTCGGTCCTATATTTTTGATACTACGTGAAAAGTTCTGAAATAGAACCATTATGCGGCAATTCTAGTCAATGGTATTTGTAATACAAACCCTCTCTAAACCCTGGAATAACTTATCAGACTGGGCTTATGTGCGCTACTTGGTTCTGTTTCTGTGAAGGTTTCCTGGAAAATCTGGCGCTAAGATGCACTAATTTTCTGGGCTGCTTAGTAGCCAACAGAATTGTCAAAGGATGGCACCGCTGGCCTCCCTACCGCACTTCTATATGAGGTCTAAGATTCTTGCACCCATTGTTGATGTAAATGCAAGGGTGAAAATGGGTTTGTTTTGCAGCGTTTGCTGCACCAAGGTAAAGCTTCTGCTTCCTTAGCGCAACGCAACTTAGGCCTGCTTCTGTTTCTATGCAGACAATTGGCTATTTCTATGCAGGCTAAGTCGCCTATCAAGCTCTGAACGAGCGGTTTGATAAGGGCGTGGAATTTGAATTAGAGGGGGGCTACTGGCTGAGACTGGGCCAGCTTATTGACCAATGTCAACAACTCTTGAGGGTTAAAAGGCTTCGTGAGGTAGGCGGTGCAACCTGCCATCTTCGCACGCACCCGATCAATGATTCCCTCGCGGCCTGTGAGCATCACGATAGGGATTTGTCGGAGGATTTCGACCTGTCGGGCTTGGCGGCAGAGTTCATACCCATCGATTTTGGGCATTTCAATGTCCATTAAGATGACGATGGGATGACGATCTACCAAATGTGGTAATGCGGCAGTCGGGTCGGATAGAGCCAGTACTTCATACCCAGAGGATTCTAAAGCCAGTCGCACAAACTGTTGAATGGTCGGACTGTCGTCAACACAAGCAACAACGGGCCGGTGCGTTTGCTGGATCTGTTGAAAATAGCCCATGCCCAGGCTGCCATTTTGGACAAGTGGCAACAGTGCTTTGGAAAGATCCAGTACGTTCATTGCCATTTGTTGGGCAATTTCGTAGAGCGTTAAGTTCCGATCCAATAAACTGCTGAGGTCTTGGAAGTTTTGATACAGGTTGCTTGCGCTCCAGACCATTTGCAAGAATTTATCTTGATCTTCAATGTAAGGGCGTTGCAACGGGGAACTGATGTACGCTTTGATTTGCGTCCATTCCACGATGGCGTTGCGTTCCGATAGCGCAAGTTGGCGAAAGGGAACCGATAGCAAGAGGGGATCTAGTCCGATGGTGGGCTCGTAATGCAAGTGGCCTTGAGCTACGGATAAAAACTGCGCTAAGGCTTCTTGGGTCAGCAATGTGAGGATTTGGCGAACCCAAGGGATGGAGGACTGGTGCGATCGCCAATACTGACAGACCATCTGATAATCAGACGGCAATTCCAGGTTGAGATGGTTAAATACGCTGCTATACTCACGGTTCAGCACATAGGACAGCCGTTCGCGTTGTCCCATCAAACTGCCTGCAAAGTGAATCTGACCGCCACCAAAATAGATACACCACTGAACGGATGCATCATTGGAGTCCGTTACGATCAAACGCCCAGAACGTTCCTCCGTTACTAACTTATGTAACGCTTTGGCGGGAGATACTTTCGGTTGTTCAGCAGAGGCTGTCGCGGAGACATGGGGACTGTTGATCATAATTTCAGTCAATCAGCGTAGTGCAATTGAAGCCGTATCAAAGGGCTGTATGTGTGTTAGGGCGTCGGCACAAGTCAAAATTCATCATCTTGGGCCATTAACCCTCTACACTAGGATGAACCGTTTTAATCGCAGAATTGACTCGTAGGAACACTCAATTTCGCATACAGGTTTAATCTAGCCCCATTTGTCGCGCGTGATGCTGCTGATATGACCGTTTTCAATAGTACAGCAGGTCTTTCGGTGCCCCCTTCGGCAGAGTTGGGGTGGCAGGGTGCAGCGCGTCTGACCTATGACCGTGTAGGCCCGAAAACACGTTTGGCCTCGGTATGGCATCAGGCACCGTTAAAGATCCAACGTCCGTTCTATCCAGAATCTGAGTCGATTTGCCATACGGTCCTAATTCATACAGCAGGGGGTATGGTGGCAGGCGATCGCTTAGATTACCAAGTGACATTAGGGGCCGATGCGCATGCCGTTCTCACCACGGCAGCGGCGAGTAAAGTTTATGGCACTGCTAAGCCAAGGTCCCAGAGAACCCTGTCCCAGCAAACCTTAACCTTCGACCTAGCAGCGGGTGCCTGCTTAGAGTGGCTGCCTCAAGAAACCATTGTGTTCGACCAAGCACAGTTGTTGCAGTGTGCGAGGGTTAATCTGGCAGAGGGCGCAAAGTGGTTAGGCTGGGATATCTATCGTCTAGGCCGTACGGCTCGCGGCGAACGGTTTCGGCAAGGGCAATGGCGATCGCGCACAGAGGTGTGGCAAGCGGGGAAACCGCTTTGGATTGATCGACAGTGGTTGCCAGGAGGAGAACTGCTGAGCCATCCCCATTGCTTGAAGGACTATCCAGTCATTGGAACCTTGGCATGGCTGGGGCAATCGTTGGAGCCAGAATTCATTCAATCTTTACGGATGTTGGCGACAGATGCGGGTGTATTAGGTGAGACTGGGGTAACGCGGCTGCAACAGGGGTGTTTGTGCCGATATCGCGGCCCCTCTACGGCTGAAGTACGGCAATGGTTTACCCAAGTTTGGCATCATGTGCGATCCTATGCCTTAGGACAGCCTGCGTGTTCAATGCGGATTTGGCAACTCTAAAGGGGTACAAGGAATGCAACTATCGCCACAGGAAAAAGATAAGCTGCTCATTTTTACAGCGGCACTTTTAGCTGAACGGCGCAAAGCGAAGGGTTTGAAGCTGAATTACCCGGAGGCTGTGGCCTACATTTCGGCTGCAATTTTGGAAGGGGCCAGAGAGGGCCGTACCGTTGCCGACTTGATGCACTACGGCACAACGTTGTTAAGCCGAGATGAGGTGATGGAGGGCATTGCCGAGATGATTCATGATGTGCAAGTTGAGGCCACGTTCCCTGATGGCACCAAGCTGGTCACGGTACACGACCCCATTCGCTAAATTTAAAGAAGAGGACCAAGCCGATGATTCCTGGCGAAATGCTGATTGCTGAGGGCGACATAGAATTGAATGCGGGTCGGCCTACGGTACAGGTGCAGGTCGCAAATACAGGCGATCGCCCGATTCAAGTGGGGTCTCACTTTCATTTTTTCGAAGCCAATGCGGCTTTGCACTTTGATCGCTCCCTTGCCCGAGGTATGCGGCTCAACATCCCTGCTGGAACGGCGGTTCGGTTTGAGCCTGGAGATGAAAAAACAGTGACCTTAGTGGCCTATGTAGGGTTGCGCGAAGTCTACGGCTTTAATGCGCAAATCGAGGGCAAGTTAGACGTCAAGACTAAAACGGAAGGTAAGTCCAAGAAGAAAAAGTGAGGTCAACCCATGCGGCTGGATTTGCACGCCATTAACTTAGAATTTCTGAGTGCCATTAAAGGGGCTATTCAGCTTTTACGCTACCTCGCCCCGCCGCCCAATCTAGAGCAACTACAGCAATATCCGCCGGACTCTTTAGGATATGCCTATGCCAAATACATTACAGAATCTGGCTTTGATCCAGAATTCTATCGAGCGGTGACCATCAATGATGATGTGAGCTACGTGTTCATGCGTCTGCGCCAAACCCACGACATTTGGCATTTA
>DATNQK010000493.1:0-3506 GCA_036704065.1 Stenomitos sp. | reverse complement strand
AGCGCCGCCAGTTGTACAGCTTCTTCAGATGTGAATTTTCTAATAAGCAGAGGAGGAGGACAGCAACGAATAGCAGGTTTAGCGGATTTCATACTCCTTATATTGACACACATCGATATACCTTGCATAATATCAACGACTGCAAATATTGATGGATATCGATATAGGAAGGACTGAATCATGTCTCGTGTTCAATTGGCTTTGAATGTGAGTGATATTGACGCAGCCGTTGATTTCTATGTGAATCGAGCGACCTCTCAAGCTTGCTGCTCTTAACTTAGGGCATCAGCATGAAGGGGAAAAACCGCCCACTGTTCGCAACTTGCTCAAGAGAGTTATTCGCAGAATTCATCGGCACTTTTACATTAGTCTTCGCAGGGACAGGGGCTGTTATTGTCGATCATCTCAGTCAGGGGGCTGTAACTCATCTTGGCATTAGCTTTGTTTTTGGAGCCGTGGTCACGGCGTTAATCTATGCCTTGGGTCATATTAGTGGCGCACATTTTAACCCTGCTGTGACATTGGCGTTTTGGAGTAGTGGTTTCTTCCAGAGAAACCGAGTGTTGCCCTACATTTTGGCTCAAATATTGGGCGCAGTAGTTGCTTCAGGAGTGCTATGTCTGTCGTTTGGCTCTGTGGCAAATTTAGGGGCAACACTTCCCTATCAAGGCAATTGGCAACAGTCTTTTACCTTAGAGACCATTCTCACATTCATTCTGATGTTTGTGATCTTGGGATCTGGATTAGATCGTCGTGCTCCGATTGGGTTTGCCGGAATTGCAATCGGTTTAACTGTCGGATTAGAAGCTGCCTGCATGGGATCTATCACCGGGGCCAGTATGAACCCAGCACGCTCGTTTGCTCCTGCGCTGATCAGTTGGACATGGCAACATCACTGGTTATATTGGATCGCCCCAATTTTAGGCGCACAACTAGCAGTATGGGTTTATCGGTATCTATCGAACGATTTTTCTGATTTAAACGATTAGGAGGCACTATGAAACGTGTGATGTTTGTCTGCAAGAAAAACTCAGCTCGGTCTCAAATGGCGGAAGGCTTTGCAAAAATCTTAGCTCAAGGAAAGGTTGAGATTGTTAGTTCGGGATTAGAAGCCAGTCAGGTTAACCCAGGAGCGATTGCGGCAATGGACGCAGTAAATATTGATATTCGTGATCAGACGTCCAAACCTCTTAGTGACTTTAAGTCTGAAGATTTTGATGTCGTCATTTCTTTATGTGGCTGCGGTGTGAACTTACCCACGGATTGGGTACTCAGAGAAGTATTTGAAGATTGGCAACTAGATGACCCAGCAGAACAGCCTGAAATTTTTCCAATGGTACGCGATGAGGTAAAGGAGCGTGTGGAAACGCTAATGCAGAAACTGACTCAGGAACAAACGCTTAGTGCTTGAGCCTTAATATCCAAATGATAAAACTTTCGTCAAAAAGCAAAAGCCCACAAAGATGGGTTTAGGTCTGCCTATGCATTCTAAACATTTCATAACAGCTTTATGCGCAACTACCGCATTATTGCTAACTAACTGCGCTGAGCAAAGTCGAATGAGTAACGTTGCTCAGCTTCCCATTAAACTTTCTCCAATGCTTCCCAAGGCTAATTTAACGGGAAGTATCCAGATTGACGGGTCTAGTACAGTCTTTCCAATTACAGAAGCCATTGTAAAAGAGTTCAGAAAACATAACCAAAAAGTCAAAATTGACAGTAATTTTTCTGGTACGGGAGGTGGCTTCAAAAAGTTCTGCAAGGGCGAAATTAATATCAGCACCGCCTCTCGACCCATCTTACTAAAAGAGATGGAAGCCTGTAGACAATCAGGAATAGCTTATATTGAGCTACCCATTGGGTTTGATGCACTGACGATTGTTGTAAATCCAAAAAATAGCTGGGCAAACAACATTACTGTGTCAGAGTTAAAGAAACTTTGGGAACCTACTGCTGAAAGAAAAGTTAAGACATGGAAACAGGTTCGGGCATCGTGGCCTGATCGACCCATAAAACTGTTTGGCCCTGGCAAAAATTCTGGAACCTATGACTACTTTACAGAGGTTGTGACGGGTCAAGATATAGGAAGTCGAAGTGACTACACCGCAAGTGAAGATGACAATGATCTGGTGCAGGAGGTAAGCAAGGATCCTGAAGCATTCGGTTACTTTGGCTTTGCCTACTATGAAGCAAACCAGAGAAAGCTGAAGGCGCTGGCGATCAACAATGGTCAAAGCATAGTCTCACCATCGCGTGAATCCGTTGAAAAAGCTAAGTATCAGCCCTTCTCACGCCCGCTGTTCATCTACGTCAATGCTAAGGCTACTCAAGATAAACCGGAAATTCGAGCTTTTATAGATTTTTATCTTACTAACAGTCAGAAACTGGTAAATTCTGTGGGCTATATCTCACTTCCAGATGAAGGATATCAACTTTCATTTCTCCACTTCCAGCGAGGTAAAGTGGGAACTGTTTTCGAGGGTAAACCACAGCCAAATCTAACTATCGGTCAACTGCTTCGCAAGCAGGCAGAATTCTAATTCATTAGATTTCTCGTCAAAATTTCTTTTTATCCATTATCTCGAAGGCTCATGTTTGGAATTTAAAAAAGTCAATAGTTTTAGCTCTTGAGAATAGATAAACAAGACGTTTGGATTAGACTATGCTTCTCTAGGATAATTTTTCTTCCTTCAGAGCAATTAAAGAGGGATAGACTTTTGCAGGGAGCATGTCACTTTTGCGATGAGTAGAAATGCTTAAGAGAATTGAACCGAGATACGCGCAAATTAGTGCAAAATGATATCAGAAGCCATTTGTAGTATGGCTTCTGAGTATTGTCAATAACTGAAAAATGAAAAATGCTCGCCGTAAGAATAATCTCTAAAAGCTTTGGCATATAAAGATTTCATTGAATTGATGTTAAGTACAGTAATTGGTTCCTAAGCTTCTGAATTAGCCTCTTTTTTAATCCATGAAAGGTCGAAAGTTGGTAATTGGCTTTATCCCAGCTACGACGCTTTACTCAAAGAAATGGTAAAAGGCTTTCAATGAGTGACTTTTAGGAATTTGATTAGGAATTGTTTGGGTAAGAAAAGCTTCAAGGCTTGGGTTAAGTCTGTGGAATTTTTAGAGCTGCAAGCCCTGTGTCCTCGTAGCTTATGATGTTATTGAGAATGCTCAAAAACTGTGCTACACAATAGCTTCTAGCACTATCTTGCACTAATTTGCGCGTATATCGGCTCGACCCCTGATTAAACCGAGCGGAATATGGCCCTGCCTTAGTGGGCCACTTTGCCTTAAACCTGCCTGCGTATTGCCATTTCACCTCACCGATTCGACGACTAGCGGATTTAGTGAATCATCGGATTGTCAAAGCTTTACTTAAAGGAGAACAAAGTCCTTACAGCAAGAGCGAACTGGAACAATTGGGTCAGCATATTGCCCAAGTTACGCTGGAGCTAGAGAAAGAAACCTCAGAGCACTTCAAAGCAGAGCATCGTAAACAG
>DATNQK010000492.1:0-5691 GCA_036704065.1 Stenomitos sp. | reverse complement strand
CTCGGACACCATATCCAGCACTGCACAAGGCCCCAACGCCTTCCCATCCTGAAATGGCGCACCCTTGGGCCGAATATAGCCCTTTTGTCCTTCCGAGCCAATGTTAATGCCCACACCGCCTCGGAACTTCGTCGTCAGTACCGAATCCGAAACCAGCTTGGTGATGTCGTGGATATTGTCCTCTGCCGACAATACAAAACAATTCAGTAAGCCGCGTGTACCGTGATCGCAGTTGGCCAAAATCGACCCACCAGGAACCAGCTTCATCGGCAACAACACCGCTAAAAACTTTTGTTCCCAGTATGCGCGTAATTCTGGCGTTTCCTCAGCGCTTGCTACATATCGCGCCACCCTTGCCACAACTGCTTCCCAGGTAGTTTCACCATTCACAAAATATTTCTGTAAAACGGCCCGTTGAGACTCGCTAAGCTCTATGGGAGAAACCTGAGACGCAACCATGTAAATACCTTCACCTTTTTATCCAAATAGCGTTTTACGACACGGTTTTAGCCATAAAAAGCACCACCAATAGCGCAGCGCAGTTGTCAACTTAGTAGTCTAAACGCCTCTCCGGCTCCTGTCCATCCCCAGCAATTCTCATTTTGTACTTTATGGATATCTGAAGGCATTGGATTCAACGAGAGAATCAGCTTTTCAGCCCCTAACATTGATAAAAAATGAGAACTATTCTCATGTCGAGAAAATCCGATCCATCCTTTCTCAAGTTTGCACAATACACAGATTTCTACATATAGTGTTCAGAAAGAAGTATTTATACGAAAAACACTATGAATAGTGTTTTTCGTATCTAAGCTTGCCTATATAAAATTTCCGCAAGACAAATTTTCTAGGCGGCGAATACACCTAGTAGCCTTTCTAGGACAAGTACACGTAAAACAGAAAGAATAATGTTGAGAATTTCCCTAAAAATCTTGATAGCTGTAAAAGCCCACCGGATAGGTTCAGATCCCAAACAACCGTTATTCTAAGAGAATGTAAAATTTTTCAACATTTTAAATCTGGAAGTCTTGACATGTTCATTGCCATTGACCTAACAACGTTAACTGGGACTGGATCGCACTCTCTTTATGCTTTCTATGCAGTGCTGGCTTTAGGATTCATTGCAGCCGTTAGCCTGGGGTCGATCGCGTTCTATAACTCAAAGCGTCCCGTCGGTTGGGAAGACAAAGAGCGGCCAAAGTACGTGCCGAAAGTTGAGGATGACAACGACAATCCAAACGCTTAACGACAAGGTACCTACTGCATCAAACGCTAACCCCAACTCAATTGCGTCTTGAATCACTGCCAAGGCATCTCAGGTATGGCATTGGACTAAAGGACGTAAGTCGAGAATTGCCCTAGAGCGATCGCACTGTTTGCACCCAAAGCGTGCATCACTCCACAGCAAAAAACTCCCCCTTGAGAAAAGAGCGCATCAAGGGGGAGATCCAGATATAAGAGCAATTCGATAACGTTACAGCGAAGAGAGCCTAGCCTCCTTTGGGGAGGCTAAGGCAGCAAGCTTACTTGCTTTCCGAAAACTCAGCATCAATCACATCGTCGTCAGAAGAGCCACCTGTGCTACCACCACTACCAGTGGAGTCGTCGGGACCTGCACCCGCATCAGCAGTGCTTGCACCCGCTTGTTGGTAGACACTGGTTCCAATCGCATACAACGTTTGTTGTAGCTCATTGGTGAGGGTCTTCATCTGCTCGGCGTTATCAGCAGCGATCGCCTCTTCCAGAGACTTGATCAACCCTTCTGCCTTTTCTTTATCCGCAGCAGGAGCCTTATCGCCTAGCTCTTCAAGCTGCTTCTTCGCTTGATACACGAGGGTATCAGCCTGGTTCTTGGTTTCGATCTTCTCGCGACGTTCGCGGTCGGCGGCTGCATTGGTTTCAGCATCCTTCACCATCCGATCAACTTCAGAATCAGACAGCGTCGAAGCACCCGTGATGCTAATCGATTGTTCCTTACCTGTTCCCTTATCCTTCGCCGTAACGTTCAAAATACCGTTGGCGTCGATATCAAAGGTCACTTCAATTTGGGGCACCCCACGCTGAGCCGGAGGAATACCGTCTAAACGGAACGTTCCTAAGCTCTTGTTATCGGATGCCATTTCCCGTTCCCCTTGCAGAACGTGAATTTCCACATTGGTTTGGCCATCCACAGCAGTCGAGAACGTTTCCGATTTCTTGGTCGGAATCGTGGTGTTGCGGGAAATGAGCTTGGTCATCACACCACCCAAGGTTTCTACCCCAAGGGATAGCGGTGTCACATCCAACAACAGGATGTCTTTCACTTCACCCGCCAACACCCCTGCTTGAATCGCAGCACCAACAGCAACCACTTCGTCGGGGTTAACGGTTTGGTTGGGGTCTTTGCCTAGTACCTTACGGACCACTTCTTGCACCGCAGGAATACGGGTGGAACCACCGACAAGCACGATTTCATTGAGCGCACTCTTGTCGATCTTGGCATCGCGGAGCGCATTCTCTACAGGGATTCGGCAGCGATCAATCAGATCAGCACACAACTCTTCAAACTTGGCACGGGTTAGGGTTGTATCCAAATGCTTTGGCCCATCTTGCGTTGCCGTAATGAAGGGCAGGTTAATGTCTGCTTGGGTCACGCTAGACAGCTCAATCTTGGCCTTCTCTGCCGCTTCGGTTAAGCGTTGCAGGGCTTGACGATCCTTGCGCAGATCAATGCCTTCAGCTTTCTGGAACTCGCCAGCCAGGTAATCGACGATCTTCTTGTCGAAGTCGTCACCCCCCAAGTGGGTGTCACCGGAGGTAGACAGCACTTCAAATACACCGTCGCCCACTTCCAAAATCGAAACGTCGAAGGTACCACCACCCAAGTCAAACACCAGAATGGTTTCATTGCTCTTGCGATCTAAGCCATAGGCCAAAGAAGCAGCCGTCGGCTCGTTGATAATCCGCAGCACTTCAACCCCGGCAATCTTCCCTGCATCTTTGGTTGCTTGACGCTGAGAGTCGTTGAAGTATGCGGGGACGGTGATAACCGCTTGGGTCACTTTTTCGCCCAGGTACTTACTGGCATCGTCTACGAGCTTGCGCAACACTTGTGCTGAAATTTCTTCTGGAGAAAACTGCTTGCCTGCTGCGGGACAATCGATTTTTACATTGCCGTTAACGTTCAATACTTTATAAGACACCTCGGTCATTTCGGTGCCCACTTCATCAACACGGCGACCGATAAATCGCTTGACCGAGTAAAACGTGTTTTCGGGGTTCATGACCGCTTGCCGTTTGGCAATTTGACCGACCAGGCGATCGCCATTCTTGGCAAACGCAACCACCGATGGCGTCGTGCGGAATCCCTCGGCGTTGGCGATGACTGTGGGCTTACCCCCTTCCATCACCGCAACGCAGGAATTTGTTGTACCCAAGTCAATTCCAACAACTTTTGCCATAGGACGTTATCTAGCTCCTTCTCCAGGGTTGTGGCGCAAATAGCCTGCACTCTTTTTTCTATAGTGGCGTTCCGCCTCGGAAATCTTAAGGTGTATTTACCGAACCTAACCCTAATCGGTTGAGGATTCTCAGCAAAATTCAGCCTGGCAAACCCTGGGACCTGTCGCGAAATAGAGCTGTGCTAGTATCTGTAAGAGGAGTCTTTGTCAAGCCCTTAGGGGCAAAGTTGCAGATGGGCAGAGTGCAGATGGGCAAAGTATTGGTTCTCAATGCATCCTACGAGCCCTTAAACATCACCAGCTGGCGTCGTGCTGTCGTGCTGTTACTCAAAAATAAAGCCGAGCAAGTCGAACACAATGGCAAATACATCAGCGCTAACTTTCCTCTGCCAACCGTTATTCGCTTAAGACACTACGTCCAACTGCCCTACAAAGAGATTTCGCTCACACGGCGTAACATTTTGAACCGAGACAACCATACCTGTCAGTATTGCAGTTATCGAGGGGAAGACTTGACGTTAGACCACGTCCTGCCACGCTCCCGAGGAGGCCCCGATACCTGGGAAAATATTGTTACTGCCTGCGTGAAGTGCAACGTCAGAAAAGGCAACCGGACACCGCTTGAAGCCAATATGCCCCTACGGCAAACCCCTCGACGGCCTTTTAGCAGCTTATATTTTGAAGTTAACAAACATGTGCAGAATGGCGTCCATCAAGAGTGGCGGAAGTATATGATCGGACTATAGAGGCACCAAAATGATGAGAGCAGTGGGCCTCCAATTCCCTCCATTGCGCCTTTCTTGCCCTGGCTGATACGTCTATTCTCCCTTTATGAATGCACAAAACCGCTCATTTGTTTGTTCTGCGAAAACTACCTTTAACTCTACGTTTATGGCAATGTAAAGCTAGGTGTAGCTTTTTGTCGATATCCATTGTGCTTCGCTTAATTTCTTCATTTATCTCTGAATTCTCCTAAGGGTCCTATGGTGCCGACGAGTCCCCTGTCTTCTGTAGAGATTGATCAATCGCTGAATCTGGCTGCTCCAGATAGCCTAAGGCAAGAAGGCGAACGAGCGCCTGTCCGAGTTTCCACAGTTTTAGCCCATCCCACCCAGCGCAATGCCGAATCCCGCAACGATCAACTGTTTAAGGTTTTAGAGCGGCATCGGGGCGAGCGGCATGTTGTCATTTTGCAAGATTTTCCTGATCCTGATGCTTTGGCCTCTGCTTGGGCTTACAAGCTCATCGCCGAGCAATTCGACATTCAATCGGACATTATTTATGGTGGGACCTTAAGCCATCAGGAAAACATTGCTTTAGTGAAGCTGACCGGATTGCCAGTGCAGCGATGGAATTGCCAAACGGCCAAAGCCAAGGATTGGTCGATTTATAAAGGTTGCATCTTAATCGACAACCAAGGCACAACCTGTCAATTATTGGCGAATGCCAAGCAAGCCGACATCCCGATTTTGATTGTGATTGACCATCACAGCGCGCAGGATGGATTGCAAGCGGAGTTCACAGATATTCGCCCTAACACACGGGCGACCGCGACCATCATGACGCAATATCTGCAATCGGGCCTAGTCAACCTCGACAACAGTTTGAACGACCATGTCAAGTGTGCAACTGCCTTGATGCATGGTCTGCGGGCCGACACCAATGCTTTGCGCCAAGCCCAAGAAGAAGATTTTTTGGCGGCGGCTTATCTGAGCCGTTTTTACGACGCGCAAATGCTCAACACCGTGCTGCAATCTACTCGCTCTAAGCAAGTGATGGATGTGATTGAGCGCGCCCTTAAAAATCGCAGCATTCAAAATAACGTCTGCATTGCTGGGGTTGGATTTCTGCGCTACGACGATCGCGATGCGATTCCTCAGGCTGCCGATTTTCTAGTCACTGAGGATAACATCCATACGGCAGTGGTTTATGGCATTGCCCACGATGAAGATGAAGAACTGGAATTGGTGGTGGGGTCACTGCGCACCACGAAGTTAACGCTAGATCCAGATGAGTTTATTAAAGAAGCCTTTGGGCAAGACACGCAAGGACGCTTCTTTGGTGGCGGGCGATCGCTCGCAGGTGGGTTCGAGATCCCGATGGGCTTTTTGTCAGGACTCAACGAAAATTCTGAGTATGCAAAGCTTAAGTGGAGCGTGTTTGATACACAGATCAAGCAAAAACTGCTGCGCCTCATCAATCCTGAAGGCAGCATGATTCGCACCCACTAACGCTGTACAGCCGCATCGAC
>DATNQK010000491.1:0-3182 GCA_036704065.1 Stenomitos sp. | reverse complement strand
GCCGTCCAGGCTCACCCACGCCGGTTCATCGGTTTTGGATTGTTCTGGCACTACTGCCCATCATTATTGCGCTGCTGCGCCAAGATCTGGCCGAGACCCTAATGGCGATCGCCCTCAGTGGGTTGATTGCTTGGATTTATCTACAAATTGCCGACGATCTCGATTTATCTCCTCAAGGTGCTGCAATGGATAGCCAACGTGCATTTCAGTTTGTTGGCAACCATCGGGCCTTAGTGTCCTTAGCACAACCGCTCCAGTCCGAAAAAGTCGGTGCCAAAGCTGCCAACTTATCGCAGTTGAAGCGTTGGGGCTATGCCGTTCCCGATGGCTGGGTTATCCCGCCCGGAGATGATGCCGAACCCTTGGTTCAAGCCCTCAAACCAACACCTGAACAACCCTTCGTGGTGCGATCTTCTGCCATTGGCGAGGATTCAGAACTGGCATCCGCCGCAGGCCAATACCAGAGCCTTTTGCAGGTGTCCTCTCGGGTCGCACTACAACGCGCGATCGCCGAATGCCAAGACTGTTACGACCACCCCGCTGCGGTTCAATACCGACGCGATCGCAACTTGCCAGAAGACGGCATGGCAGTGATTGTTCAGGTTCAAATCCAGGGCCAATTTTCAGGCGTTGCCTTTAGCCGCGACCCAGGGTCAGGTGATAGCGAAGTGGTTGCCATTGAAGGATTACCTGGCCCCGCTTCCCGCGTTGTATCCGGTCAATTTACACCCGAGCGATACCTCGTCAAACTTCCCACCACCGAGTCCGAAGCACCCACCATTGTGGGCAATGCGGGGAAACTCCCGTCCGAATTGGTGCAACAGGTAGCGCAACTCGTCCGAGAACTCGAAGTCCGCTACCACGGCATGCCCCAAGACATGGAATGGACCTACGATGGTCAAACCCTGTGGGTGCTACAGACCCGACCCATTACAACCCTGTTACCCATCTGGACTCGTCGTATCGCTGCCGAAGTGATTCCAGGTGCAATTCGTCCGCTGACATGGTCCATTAACTTACCGCTCACCTGCGGCGTTTGGGCCGAGTTGTTCCAAACTGTGTTGGGCGATCGCACAGCTCCCTTTGCCGTGGAAGATTTAGCTACGCTGCACTACGGCCATGCTTACTTCAATGCCACATTGCTCAGTCAACTGTTTCGGCGCATGGGGCTACCGCCCGAAAGTTTGGAATTTCTTACCCGAGGCGCATCGCTAGGCCGCCCTTCTACCGCCGCTCTGCTCAAAAGCCTGCCTGGGCTTCTGCGGCTATTAGGGCAAGAACTAACCCTGCATCGACAGTTTGCACAAGATCGACGGGCCATCTTTGCCCCATTACTGGAGCGTGCAGCCCCCGTCATTCCACCCGCATTGCCGCCTCAACAAGCCCTCGCCCACATCGATGCGCTCCTTGCGGCACTCAAGCGGGCCACTTACTTTAGTATCCTAGGGCCCTTAAGCGCCGCCATTCGGCAACGCCTCCTACGAGTGGACGACAGTGCGCTAGACAACACTGTTTTGCCAGAAACCGCTGCTTTGCGATCGCTGCATACCCTAGCTGAACAATATTCTGAGGTTTGGCCGCAACTGGACGGGTCTGCCGTTGCCGACCCTGCCATGCCCACAGAAGCTCACCAGCCTGCCCTGCGCGACTTTGCTGCATTGCTATCGCAGTATGGATATTTGAGCGAAGTCGGCACCGATATTGCGATTCCTACCTGGCGCGAAGATCCAGAGTCAATTCTGCACTTACTTCAGCAATTTAGTGCGCAATCTGCGACATTAAAACCAACGCAACCAGCACAAAAACTCTCTTGGTCTACCCACCTTGTACAGCGTCGTGTTGCCTTAAAAGGCCATATTGCTGAAGTCTACAGTCGCTTGCTGGCAGAGCTGCGGTACACACTCTTAGCCCTAGAACACCATGCATTAGCCACAGAACTGGCCCAACAACCTGGCGACCTATTCTTTTTAACCTTGAGCGAAATCCGAAGCTGGGTCACTCAAAGTAACCCTCAGCAATTGCAGCAACTCTCAGATCGCATTGCTGAACGACGCCACGAATTTGATCTGGCACAACACCTGCCCAGCGTTCCCACGGTTGTCTATGGCACACCGCCTCCTTTAAGTGTTCTGGAAGCACCCGCGCCGATTACAAGCGGAGCCTATTGTGGGATCGGTGCCAGCCCAGGCATTGCGGAAGGCGTCGCCCTCGTATTGCGATCGCTGCGTCAAGTGCCGAACAACCTTTCGCGCCAAACCATCCTAGTGGTTCCCTATACCGATGCAGGATGGTCTCCCCTCCTCGCGCAAGTGGGCGGGATCGTTGCCGAAGTGGGTGGACGGCTTTCTCACGGTGCCATTATTGCTCGCGAGTATGGCATCCCTGCCGTGATGGACATTTCCCAAGCAACCCATCACATTAAAAATGGACAGCACCTGCGGGTAGACGGCTACCGAGGTACTGTCGAAATCCTGACCCATTAAACAGCCACAGGAAATAGGTCAACCGTTAGATAAAATTTCTGGTATTCTCCTCGCCCCCCGTAGCGCTGGAGAATTACAGCAACCGCAACGTAAAATAGTCGCAGTTCAACTGTACGGAGCAAAGTCTGCATGCCCAAAGGCCGCAAAGTGACATTCTATAGCCCTGCCTTTACAAAACCAGGCCAAGAAGCAGTGTCTGCCTCAATTACAATCCAAATTGGAAACGGTGATGTGGAAGGCATTATGCAGGTTGTTGCCGAAAAAGGCGGTATTTGGAATGAGCAACGAACTGTCTTTATTCCTTACCCTTGCGCCTTTGTAGAAATCGAGGACGTTAAACCTAAAGACGACTTCTCAGATCTGCTGTAGTCGACTCTACCTTCCCCTGAATCGGCTTGGAGTTAGGCGCGGCAAGTCGAGAAGTACTTGGATAGCGAGGTCGGCATTCCGGTGCTAGGGTCAATCGATGAGCTAAAGCGAGCCACCATCAACATGGCGATCGCTTGATTTTGCGACTTCTCCGCTTGCATTTGCTGAATGGAACAACGGCACATTTTGTCAGCCTGCGCGACAGACATGCCCTTTGCAGTCAGCTTCTGAGAACACCCCGAGACGTACGGGTTAACCAGCTTGGCGCTGTAGGTATAGGCAGCCGAGGCAGCCGAAATGGGACCCAACAGAAGGCTAACAGTGCTAGCA
>DATNQK010000490.1:0-1961 GCA_036704065.1 Stenomitos sp. | reverse complement strand
TTTTTAAGCTGGAAGGGCGTTTGTTTCGCATTGTCTGTCAAACCATTCCCACCCATCATCCCTGGTGTGATCGCCGCCAACTTTCAGAACTAAACGCCTCCTACCGACGAATTTTTAGTTTTGCTCGGGGGACTGACCCTTTGCCCAGAGGTTTACATGGCTGGGATACCCATACCAAAGTGCAAGCGGATGATCGCATCGCCTACGTCGAAACAACCGATACCTTCGCCCCTGAAGAAGATGCGGGAACTTCACCGCCGCGAAAACTCAACCTCAGCCTGAGCGGCATTCGTGCCCTGCAGAGCGCCTTAAATCTGCGCTGGAAGGCCCTATCACAAACAGAACGAGCGGCAGTCTGGTGTCTATTCGCAATCCTAACTCTGTTTAGCCTAGGCACTCTGCTCTATCGCCTGCAATATCCGCAAATTGGGTTGAGCGATGCTGCCAATGCAACCCTGGTACTGTTACTGGGTGGATTCGACAATTTATTCGGCCAACTGAAAGTGCCTTTTTTCATTCCTGGGTGGCTGCACCTATTTAGCTTAGGTCTCACCTTAAGCGGAACGGTATTTATTGGCGTGCTATACGCCTTACTAACCGAAAAGGTACTGGCAGCGAAGGTATCCTTTTTGCGCTCACGCCCCCCAATTCCCCAAGCCAATCATGTTGCAGTCATTGGGTTAGGTCAGACAGGCCGGCAGGTTGCAACGCTATTGCAGGAACTGAAATACGCCTGTGTTGGTGTCACCGATAAAGACTTACCTGCGGAAACATTACCACATTTACCGTTGGCAACAGGGGAGTTCCGGATGGCGTTAACCAAGGCAAATCTAGCAACCGCACGCAGTGCTTTGGTGCTCACCCAGGATGAGACAACCAATTTAGAAATTGGGTTAACCATTCAGTCCCTCAATCCCAACTGTCGTTTGGTATTGCGAACCGCTGACTCCCAATTTGGTTCGCATATTGTCAACCTATTGACCCACGCTAAGGCATTTAGTGTTGAGGCACTGGCGGCCGAAGCATTTGCAGCAGCGGCATTTGGTGAAAATGTTTTGGGTTTGTTTCACTTAGAACAGGAAACAGTGCTGGCGGTGGAGTATCGCGTTGAGGCATCCGATACCTTGCAGGGACGGTTAATCGGTGAGGTTGCATATGGATATGATGTGGTACCGTTGCTGCATGGTCGTAGCCAAGATCCAGCTACATTTATGCCATCAGAGGATATTCGTCTACGTTCAAATGACCGCTTGATTGTATTGGCTACGGGGGAGGGTGTGCAGGCGATTGAACATGGCCGAATTGTTCCGCCCAATTGGTCGGTACGGGTGGAAAAAGCCTTCTCGGATAATGCAGTGTTTGAGGGTGCAGCAGCGATCGCTAGACTGTCGGGGTGCGAGTTGGGAGTGGCACGGCACGCGATGAGTCAGTTGCCACAGGTCCTGCCCTTTTTCCTTTATCGGCTCCAGGCACAGCGGTTGGTGCGGGAGTTAGCAAAGGTTCAGGTGGTGGCGCAGGCAATGCCAGCAGCAGTGCAGTTATGACGGGGAGCCTCGTCTGGGTTGTATTTGCTAAAGCTGTTGCGGGGTTTCTGCGGTGGGATGCGTTTCCAAAGATATACCTTTGTAAATTTGGGCGACGGTTATTTCGGTTGTGAGGGAAACCAAGGCGCACGCATCGGTTGTGCTCGTATCGGTGTGGTATATCTATGAGCCATCGTTGGATTTAGTGTAGTGCTGAATTTCGAGTTCGTACTGATTAACAAGTAAGCATTCTTGCAGGTCGGAAATAAAGTAGTAGAACTTGAATTTATCGCCTTGAGGAACTGTAAATTAGTTTGTGTCAAAGGTCAAAACAGGATCTAATAAACAAACTAATGGAGAGATGACCGATGACCTTCCGTCCCGAACTGATTGATGAGCTACTAAAAGACTATCGTAACCCTGAAGACCTGATGGGAG
>DATNQK010000489.1:0-6865 GCA_036704065.1 Stenomitos sp. | reverse complement strand
GTTTAAGATTGCGCGGGAGGTGCCCCCAGGTTGGCATATTCTGGTGCAGTCTAAATGGCAAGACTGGATTGATTCTTCGATTTCTAAGACGATTAATTTACCGAGCCATGCAACGGTGGATGAAATTAAGCAGATTTATCGTTTGGCAGCGAAGGCTGGCTTGAAGGGTGTAACAATTTATCGCTCTGGGACGCTGGAGTCGGAACCGATTAAGGTGGGTGATGCGGAAAAGTCGGAGAGCTAGGGTGATCCGTTCAGATTCTTGATGCATGGTCTATGGTGCCGTGCAAATTTCAGAGAACTTGGGAGTGGGGTTCCTCGCTTGTGGGGTATTGGGGGTTTTGTGGGTTGGTTGCTTAGTGCTTGACCCACCCCGCCCGTTGGGCACCTCTCCCAGGAGGGGATTTTAGGCAGGCAGGAGGCAAACTCTCCTAGAAGGGGATTTTAGGCAGGCCGGATGGCAGGTTGATGGGGCGGCAGGCTGGATGACAGGCTTGCAGGCGGTGGTAGGTAGATCTGTTTTTTAGCGCAGTTGTTCGGAGCGGGACGAAAGATGGCTAGTACTCAGGCTTTGTTGGGATTGGTTGATGTTTTCCCAGAGGCGTTTGTGGATCCGGAGGGGATGTCGACTAGTCCTAGGGTGATGGTGCAAGAAGAGCGATCGCAATCTACCAAAACTCAAGCTTTGTTGGATTTGGCAGTGGAGTTTCCAGAGGCGTTTGCCGATCCAGAAGCGATAGTTGAAGGCGATCGCCCAACGGTGCAGGATTCTACATTGCAAGCGAAAGCAGCGGAGACGACTGCCGTAGAGCTAGCAGTGCCTGTGATGGACGCTGGTTTGCCTGCGGGGTATGAGTTATCCCTCAGCCGCTCCATTCCAACGTTTACCTGGGGCACGCTGGACGTGCATCTGAAATATTCAGCTACAGGGTTGGTGTCGCTGTGGTTGGTGGCGGGTAAGTCGGGAACTGAGGTGCAGTCGTTGTGTGAGGCGATCTGTCGCTTAGCGAATTTGTTGTTGATGCATCAGGTGCCTGTGGCGGAGATTGTGCGGCAGTTGCGCGGTATTCGTGGGGCGGATTCGGAAGGGCTTGGGCCGCATCGGGTGTTGGGATTGGCGGATTTGATCGGCAAGGTGTTGCAAGAGGCTCCGGTGACGTTGACTGGAGGCGTAGTTACTCCAACGACCTCAGGGCAGACCGTTGTGGCAAATCCGGTGCAGGAATTTGCAGATATGACTGTTTCGGCTTCAGAGAGTTCTCAGAACATCTCTACCGTGGTGCAAACAGGGAGTGAATTGTTGTCGAGTTCGCTCCTGAGCTTAGAAGAAACCAATCATCGGATGAGTCTTTGTCCTGAGTGCGGATCTGAGTTACAGGCGATGAATGGTTGTTCGGGGGGAGCTTGCCAAGTGTGCGGGTATAGTAGTTGCTCGTGATTGTGTAAATGAAATTACCAAACGCAGATCGTGCAGTCATTGCTAGGGAAAAGCTGATTAGCTACTGTCTGAATTCGGAACATCCTAAAGGGAAGCACAAAGCGAGAGTATTTCACTCTGTTCTAGGCATTACCCGCGAAAATGCAGATGACCTCTACAAGCTGATACAACAAGCTGCTCTGTCTGGTGAAGTTGTGCAACAACGCTTAACCTCATTTGGGCAAGAGTTCAAGGTAGACTGGGATGTGTCAGAATTTGAGGGAGTTCAACTTCGTACAATCTGGATTATTCCTGTAGGAGAAACGAACCCTCAACTTGTCTCTGCGTTTATTAGGACATGAAAGTACAACCCAAACTTCTAGACACCATAGCGCTTTTACAAGCCTTGCCCTATGAGCGTCTCACCCTAACAGAGACAGAGTCTATGCATAGCATGGGCTTACCTAGTGGGCTTGTGGGAACCATTGTTCATGTTCACGATCAAATTAATCCGCCACAATATCTGATTGAATTTTCAGACTCACAAGGTTGTGAGTATGCAATGGCGACTCTACAAGAGACTGAATTTTTAGTGCTTCAATATGATTTAATTGCTGCCTAAAGCAGACTTAAGGATTGGATTAATTTGATGAATATATCCTTCATCCTTTAAAAGTCAGGTAATTCCCTTTGCGGATGAGTTTGGACGTGATCGCTTTGTGATTTTCGATTGAACGCGATTTCAATGGAGTTCAACCGCCATGAACTTACAGGAACTTCAAGAACAAGTCCTAAAACTGTCTGTGGGTGAACGGTTGCAATTAATTCATTGCTTACAGCGATCGCTCCAAAATGAACAACTGCTTGTAGCCAAATCGCAAGGCTTAGCTAACAGTCTCATTGGTATTGCCAAGATAGATGATTGTTTACCTACGGATGCAAAGGTAAAGGCCATCCTAGATGAGCGACTAGTACAAAAATACTTGTAAGTGAGTCGCATTCAATATTCATGTTTGGCTTGATGCATTTAGCCAATCTAGAAGTTGTTGTGCGTGATTGCGATGTATTGCGCGATCGCCTTCACCCCTTCCGGCTCTAGCTTGAGTTACAGCGACTGCCAATCACCAAAGCGCTGACGGTAGTAGTTCAAAATATTAGCAACCCTTTGTTCTAGGGCAGTATCTGCTGTTTCCGGTAAAACAACGCGCAAGCCACCCGCTTGACTTAACTGATAATCAAAATGCGTTGCTTCCTGCGGTAAAACCTCAGCAGTTACACCTGGAACTTGTTGGAGATGGGCAGCAATTTCGCGGTAAACCACCAGTGGAAGCTGAGGCCAATAAATGGTGTGGGGAATCATTGTAGAGGTCATGTGTCGCTTCACCCTCTACTCACTAGCAGACTGTTGAGTTGTCGCGTTAGACAGAGCATTGTTCTGCGGAAGTACGCAGCAATTGACCTCATCCAGGCAAACTTTTCCCCATTGCAGCGCCCAGCGGACCAATGCGACACGGTTATCCGTTGCCGTTTTGGTCAGAATATTGCTGATGTGGTTATCTACCGTTCGTTTGCTGATATCAAGACGTTGCGAAATCTCTTGATTGGTTAAGCCAGCCGCAATCAGTTCAATGACCTGAAGCTCTCGCTCAGAGAGAGGTTGGTTATCTTGATGCGAACTCGCGACCATAACAAGTTGTTCCGTATAAATGCTTACTGCCTTTATCTTAATGGGTCTACCCAATGTTGTGCAGGCACTTCAGCCCTAGAGCACTACGAGTCTGTCGGCTCAGCACCAGAGACCACAGGTGCAATTCGGTTCAGGTTCAAACTCGGATGATCAGCCATCAGTTGCTGCACGTTCCAATCGTTCCGGAACAGCAGGACAGGACGCCCCCAACTATCCTTCACCGTTGCTGCATTGAAGATGCGTCCTACCTTATCGAGGGCAGCCCAACCATTGGTAACCCACCGTGCTGCGCTATAGGGCAATAGCTCAATCCGAGTTTCCACCCCGTACTCATTCTGAAGGCGGAATTGAATCACCTCAAACTGAAGCTGGCCCACCGCTGCCAAAATGGGATCGCGTTTGGACTCATCCACAGAATACATAATCTGAATTGCGCCTTCCTCTTGCAGTTCCGAGACCCCTTTTTGAAACTGCTTAAATTTAGAAGGGTTGGGATTCTTAAGGTAGGCAAACAACTCTGGCGAAAAGCACGGAATGCCTTCATACTCCAACTTTTTGCCGCAGAATAAGGTGTCGCCAATGGCGAACATCCCAGGGTTATTTAAGCCAATCACATCGCCTGGGTAAGCTTCTTCAATCGACTCACGACCCTGGGCAAACAGCTTTTGGGGCCGAGATAACCGAATAGTTTTGCCAGTGCGGGCATGTTGGACGCTCATGTCTTTGGCAAATTTGCCCGAACACACGCGGATAAAGGCCACGCGATCGCGGTGTTTCGGATCCATGTTGGCCTGTAGCTTGAAGACAAAGCCAGAAAAGTCTTCATAGGTGGGAGGAATAGGGCCTAAGGTGCTCTTGTATGCACCAGGCTTCATTGCGTAGTCCAAGAAGGCATCTAAAAAGAGTTCCACCCCGAAATTGGTCATGGCACTCCCAAAGAAGATGGGAGTCATCTTGCCTTGATGCACGAGGTCTAGATCAAGCGGAGAGCCAACTTCAGACAGCAGTTCTAGATCGTCTTTAAGCTGATGGTATAAATCCTGATCCAGTAGAGCTTCGATGTTCGGGTCGCCCAGTTCGATGATGGTATCGCGAGCCTCTTTACGCCCATGTTGGCTGCGTTCAAACAAATGGATTTGATTCTTGCGCCGATCAAAGACACCCTTAAAGCGATCGCCTGTGCCAATGGGCCAATTGACGGCATAGGTTTGTAAGCCTAGCTCTTGCTCAATCTCATCCAGTAACTCGATGGGTTCACGACCTGGACGATCTAACTTATTGACGAAGGTAAAAATAGGCAGCGATCGCAACTGACACACCTCAAACAGCTTACGAGTTTGAGGTTCTAGCCCTTTTGCTGCATCGATGAGCATCACCGCATTGTCAGCAGCGGCGAGGGTGCGGTAAGTGTCTTCGCTGAAGTCTTGGTGACCTGGTGTATCCAGGAGATTAACCTGAACACCACCATACTCGAACTGCAAAACCGTTGAAGTGATTGAAATTCCCCGTTGTTGCTCCATCTCCATCCAGTCGGAGGTCGCATGACGCTGTGCGCGGCGAGCTTTGACGGCCCCTGCCTCGTGAATTGCTCCACCGTACAGCAACAACTTTTCTGTAAGCGTGGTTTTACCCGCGTCTGGGTGAGAAATAATGGCAAAGTTGCGGCGATGCTCAACCGCCTGGGCAATTTCAGTTTGCAGTTCAGTAGACATTCGCACTCCGCAGGAGCGTTAAACAGGGGCATAGACCCTCATTATAGAGGGGATATCTCCAATCTGGATTGCTGTCTGTCTGTGTCCCGTGGGTTGTTGTGTAGGCCCAAGGAATCTATTGCCCACGAAGTTGACGCTTGGCTGCCTCAATTTCGATATTGCTGAACAGAGAGGAGTTGTCAGAATCGAAGTCCACGTACTCATCTAAAAGAGAGGCTGGATTGAAGTTCTGGGCCTTAGTGGATGGCGCTTTTAAACCCTGCGGTTTCTCTATTGGCTTAGATGGTTCCTGATCAAGGTCTAAATCATCAAACAACATATAAAAACCCTGCTTTATTATCTTGAATATTTTTGAGTATGCCCAAACGAGGCCGTTTTTATAACTGCAATACGAAGTTTAGAACTAGGATGAAAACCAGATGGGTCTAGTCTTATAAGAGTTCGCTGCTCTATAAAAACCAATGCCCTAGACCTTGATTGGCTGTTTTTGATCCAATTTTTGTGTGTATAGGTATGCATGATAGGGCATAAATAATGGATGCTCTGAAAATGAATTTATTAGTATGAATACAGACTTTTTACGAGCAACATTTTTGATTTGAGCTGCTTGAATGGTGCAGAACGCGGCTATAAACGCAAAATCCGTCATTTTTAACGCATTGCTGCGCGTGCGCCGCTGTTAAACTGTATCGATGAATTTTAGAGTTTTAGCTGTAGCTACGATGTCTCTGTCCTGTATGTCTAAACAGTCGAGGCAATTTCTAGATGCGACGGGTAAGATTCAGTGCTATCTTAGAGTTTGAACCAGCGGGTGTAGTTCAGTGGTAGAACGTCAGCTTCCCAAGCTGAATGTCGTGAGTTCGAGTCTCATCATCCGCTTTAAGTTTTTTAACCCCCCAGTATTTGCTGCTGCACAAACGGTTGATTCGTTGGCCACAGTAGGGTCTTCTGCTGCGTTTGGGTCAAGGCTGGTTTGGCACAGTGCAGATAAAAAAACAGAGCGCTGCTAGAGCGCTCTGCATCACAATTTACTGAAACTTACCGTTGAACTTAGAGTTGGGGAACAAAAGACTCTTTCTCAGGCACGACGGTATATTCAGCCACGATCTGGCGGAATTCTTCTCCGTCGATGGTTTCTTTCTCAATCAGCAGATCGACAAGACGGTCAATGACGGTGCGATTGTCGCGGATGAGGCGGTTTGCCTCTTCGTAGGCATGTTGCACCAACTCGCGGACTTGCGCATCAATTCGAGCTGCGATCTCTTCGGAGTACTCAGAACGGCTCATCCAGTCGCGGCCTAGGAAGACTTCTCCCGTTTGGCTTTCTAAGGACAATGGGCCAAGGTCAGACATCCCAAAGCGAGTCACCATTTGGCGAGCCATGCTAGTGACCTGTTGCAGGTCGTTGCTAGCCCCTGTGGTAACTTCAGAGTCACCGAAGACCGTATACTCTGCTGCACGTCCACCTAATGCACCCACCATGCGGGCCATAATCTGCGATCGCGAAATTAAGCCTTGATCTTCAGCGGGAGTAAACCACGTGAGACCACGAGCCTGTCCCCGAGGTACTAAGGTCACTTTCTGAACTGGATCGTGCTCTTTGATTAAAGTGCCAACAATGGCATGACCAACTTCGTGGTAGGCAATCAGCCGCTTGGCTTTGCCATCTACCAATGGTGTTCCTTCCATCCCAGCCACTACGCGATCCACCGCGTCGTCGATTTCTAGCATCGTAATGGCTTCTTTGCGGCGACGGGCTGTGAGGATAGCAGCTTCGTTTAAGAGGTTGGCTAAATCCGCACCGCTAAACCCAGGGGTTCGTCGGGCGATCGCCTCTAGGGAAATTTCTGGCGCTAGTTTTTTGTCACGCGCATGCACCTCTAGGACTGCCAAACGTCCCTTAATATCGGGCGTATCCACCGTGATTTGGCGATCAAAACGACCGGGGCGCAGCAATGCGCTATCCAATACGTCAGGTCGGTTGGTCGCGGCCACAATGATGATGCCAGAGTTGCCTTCAAACCCGTCCATTTCGGTGAGCAACTGGTT
>DATNQK010000488.1:0-3432 GCA_036704065.1 Stenomitos sp. | reverse complement strand
TTGTCTAATATCTTAGTTACATTAAAACTTACATTAAATACTGTATGCTATGATGCTGTGGTTGAAACCATTGGTGTGATTAGCGTGTAGAGGTTGTCGTGGCCAGACGGGTCAATTCCACTTGTCTTCTCTGTTCGCGGTTGAGTCAGCAAGAGGCGATCGCCCTTCACGGGCCTGGGACAAAAACTGGGTGTTGGAATCCTAGGACTTGTCCCAGACGGCGATCTCATTACCGAAACAGGCTGGAAAATAATGCGAAGCAGCGTGGACAATATCGTGCAAAAAAGACGGTAGAGCCAGCGGAGGAGGAGAGTGAGGTGTTGGCTGTTCCAGTGCAGGCCCCACCAGTGGCTTTGCTCTATTTATTCCGAGAGAACCGCCAAGATGCTCATCTCCACGCTATTTCAGCGGCGGTCTGGCAGGGCAATCAAAAGTTAGCGGAGATTGCTCCTGTTCATTGTCTAGGGATGACGAATCGTCAGGTCAATGCCTATTTACGAAATGTCCTTGCAGTCGTGGACGACAAGTTTGGCATTACGGAGTTTGAGCCACCGATTCGCATGGAACCAATGGAGTGTCCTTTGGGTGATTGTCCGTTGAAGGGAGGTTGATAATGACAATTCACAAAACGGTGTAGTGGTGGTGCTTTGGGTTGATGCGATCGCCAAAAATGAAATGGGCGATCGCAATGAGGTATTTTTGCGGAAATCTAAAGGGGACAGAACTATTGCCAGTACAGCAATGGTTCAGACTACGCTTTGGAAGCTTCAGGTGCCGAAACTAGTGTCATTTGGCAAACGGGATCTGTTGGGTTCTATCAACCGCAGGGATTTCTCGGTGGCATGGGGCGATCACTTTTATGTTGAGCGCGCCGTGTGCTCGCGGGGAGCGACTTATCCTCTACACCCTACAGGGATTGTCTTCTCTAGTTTTTATCTTCTTCTTTAATCGCCTTCCCAGGGCTGGTAGGATAAAATAGTATTTTATCCTACTGCTACTAGCGCTTTTATCAACCTCAAGGATTAAAGTCATGCAATCTGCTGAAAAGCTCTCGATTACGCTGACTCCGGAAATGGCTTCTTATGTTCGTCAGAAGGTAAATTCGGGTTTATACAGTTCCAACAGCGAAATCATTCGAGAAGCCTTACGCGGCATGATGGATCGTGATCGCCATCTTGAAAGACTCGATACTGCCATTGCCCAAGGTATTGCCGATGCCGAAGCAGGACGGGTGCACGATGTTGATGATGTACGCGCAGAATTACGGGGGCGTTTTGCTGTTGGCTCTGAAGGTTCCCCGACATGAGGGTTGTGATTACAACGGCAGCAAAAACTGACCTGATTGAGATTGGAGATTTTATTAAACTGAATAACCCTGAACGAGCAATAACCTTCGTTGAAGAATTACTAGAGCGCTGCTCCTCGTTAGCAGATATGCCTCGTCGCTATCCACTCGTTCCGCGTTATGAAAAATTTGGCATTCGTCGCACTGTGTATCAAGATTATTTAATTTTCTATCGGATCCAGGACGAAGTCATCGAGATTATTCGTGTCTTACAGGGCACACAGCAATATGAACCCTTACTGTTTCCGAACACTTAGCCCAGCGGATGAACAATCTGTCTTCTTCTTGAGAGTTGAGTCTTAGCAGCAGAACCTCATTCGCTAGGCCTATGACTCTCTGTAGAATGTGTTGAGTGTGGCCAATGAGCACTCAAGCATTACGGAGTTTGAGTTGCCCATCCGCATGAAGGCGATAAACCAAGTTCTTACACAGTCTCATGGTGCTTAGCCTACATGCTGACAAACATAACTTAATGGTTGTCTCATTCGTTCTCTGAGTAAAATTAGTCTACCGTCAATTTTTATAATTTCGTAATTACTAATATAGAGGCAACGACTATGTTAAAAGACAAGTGTCTATATGTCTGCTTAGCAGCTGGTTTACTTCTGGGTATTCCGCTGGCTGCGAATGCCAAACTTGGAGCGAATGGCACTTCTCTAAATGGAGTTTCCTTAAATGGGAGTTCCTACCAAGGCACTGAGCTAAATGCCAGTAAGATTACTGCCGTTACAAGTCAAGGTATCGTTGGGGTTGAAGGGGGACAGTTAGTCATTCAGATGCCTCCTATTGCACAATAGACCCACGCTACTGTATTCACTAAATCCACTATGAAGAAAACCATTCAATGGTGGATAGGGAGTGGGTGCATGTTGCTTCTGATTGCTGGGGCAGTGTATTTTACCCGTCCGCGTCAAAGCTCGTCTGAGGTCAGCACCTCTGGCCCCCTCCCTGCATCTATTATCCTGAAAGGAAATGCCGTTGAAGGGGCTGTCCTCACTAGCATTGATAGTCAGGGGCGTCGCTTGACTTTGAAGGTGCAAGATGTTGAGCGTGATGCCAAAGATGCTCAGGGAGAGGTTTATCTTTACACGGTTGTCTATCAGAATCCTTCAACCGCTCAATGGCAAAATATCTGCAAGCCGGATCGCGATAGAGTCGCTAAGGCTATTCCGCTGTCTGGCCAATGGGATGCTAGGGGTCATCACATTGACGATAAGAGAGTGACCTTTGCTTGCACAGATAGTGCTTTAGCAAAATGCGTTCGTTGGGGGTATAAACCCTGGAAAACTTTGCATGGAAGGTCTTTACGAGATTTTCATCAGGCTTGTACGCGAATGGTACGAGCTGATTATTGTGGCAATGGCGTAGCCCATACGAGAAATGGAACCGAGATTGATATTTATGATCCACTTGGTATTCAAAAACAAGTAAACAACAGCGGGATGGTGTTTGAAGCAGCTTGGGGAGCCGAAGGAGCAGTGGCTATTAGTAGAACTCGTTTTCCAGAAACACTGGCTCAAATTAGAAGTGAGTGTCCGGATCGGCTCAAACCCCTGAACGCTAAAGATTTAGCAGATACCGATCCGTCCACATCACCCGCCTTGCTACAGCAGTATGCTCCAAAAGCACTGGTTTTCAATGATTCATTTGTCAAAGCGTCAAAGTAATGGTGCTCCCGCTCCTATCCTGATCGACTGATATAGAGCGCAGGTTGGAAAACATAGGAGAATCAGACGAATTTTTCTCTGCCTTGAAAATCGCTGTGTTGCAAACACAAAACAGTTCTGAACCGTCCATTTGCATGGAGCCGATGGAGTATCCCTTGAGCGACTGCCCTCTTAAGGTGAACTGATGAAACCGATTCAACTGGAGCTGGACTTTCAAGGGGCGATCGCTCAGGCGTTGGCTGAGCCGGAAGTCGCAGATATCAAGCAGCTTTGGCTTGCCCTTGAACCTGAGCTACGAGAACTATCTCAGGAAAAACAGCTTCAGATGGCCGCTCAAGCGCTTTGTGATTTAGCAGAAGTCTGTCAGCGTCGAGCTGAGATGATGTGGCGAGAATGGGTGGATGAGCATAATACAGAGGG
>DATNQK010000487.1:0-7395 GCA_036704065.1 Stenomitos sp. | reverse complement strand
GCAATGCACTGCCCAGATGGGATTGAGCGATTAGTCAGAAGCCAAGCGGACACGCCTTTCTGCTTCCGTTTCGCTCAACACAACCACAGGACCATTGGTGGAAGCGATCGCCGGTGGGGCCTCGGGCGATTCTTCAAGGGTTGCGGTATGGTCCGGCACCCAATACAGCAGCGGTAGCGGCAAGAGAGTGGCAACATTGGTCACAATCACCAACACCCAAAGGGACTCAAAATTGGTTTCTGTAATCCCCATCCAGTGGGTCAGGAGTGCGCCCGACTCATGGGAAAGAATGCCAGCCAAGTTGCAGATGGACATTAAGATTGCAAACATTGTGGCTTCCACACCCCTTGGGCAAAGCTGCGCCGCCAAAATCAGCACGGGCATGAAAGCAATCTGTCCCATCACCGTCAAAACGAGGCTATCGCCTAGACTGAACCATTGATCGTCAATGCCCATTGCCCGATTGGCATGGGTCACCAAAATCAAGGTCGTCATACCCAGGCCCGAGGAGATCAGCGTACTCCAACCAAAAATGCGCCGGACAGGCACTGTTTTGAGAAAGCGCTGAAACACCCATACACCCGCCAAGGACGCAAAACTGGTGACCAAACGCACCCGTCCTAGAAACTCAGGCTTAAACCCCAAATCATTGGTTGTGAAGAAGAAAAAGGCAGAGTCGGAACTCGGGGTGGCTTGCCACAGAAAAATAAATAAGACTGGCAACCAGATCCGCTTTTGGGTCATCGCCGCTTTAATCTGTTGCAATTGCGTTTTCACAATGCCGAAATCTTTGGGCATTGCCACCTTTGCATCTTGAATCAGCGAGGCGGTGACCAACACCAACAACGGAAACGTGGCCGTAATGCAGAAGATCGTCCGAATACTTAAATGCTCTAGCAAAAACCCACTCAGGTAAGCCGTAATCAACCCACCAACCGCAGTGGTTGCCCAACAGAGAGATTGCAGCGAACCCGCATCACTGGAGGACTCGCCTCGGATGCGTTCTACCACAATGGAATCAACAATTACATCGCTGACCGCAGTGGACAGGGAACAGAGCGTAATCGCTACGGTGGCACTGGGGGCTGAATGGGAAACCAGCGCCAAGTACAACCAACCCCCGCAGCCTAAGAAACTAGACATCAGCAAATAGGAGCGGCGGCGATAACCCAGAATAGGAAAGCTATCGGACAAAAAGCCAAACAGGGGTTTAATGACCCAAGGCAGAGACACAATCCCCATCATGGCCGCGACTTCAGCAGGCGTCAGGCCTAACTCATCTTTTAAGAAGAAACTGGTGGCCAACCGAGCAAGCCCTAAAATGCCTTGCACGAAATACACCAGCAAGATGGCAATCAATTCCCAACTGGGTTCTTGACCAAACAGCAGCGGCCTTAAAAGTGCTTTGAGCCGAGGCGAGTCTGCAGCAGACACAACCATTTAGGATCGTAAATAAATGTCAACTTTCTTATCATAACCCCGTGCTCCCAAGTGTGGGGGCTTAGGGCAACCATTGGGGCGCTGTCCCCGCCGTCACAATGGTTGGGGTAGCAGGCGCAGTCTGGGAATTTAAGTCAAGCGACCACAGGTTGCGGGGTTCTATGCCATCGGCAGCGGACGGGCGATTTTCGGCACCTGTTAAGGCTTGATCAAACAGCAAGGTGGCATTATCCGGCGAAAGACTGATGCTAACATCGCGTTGATTATTCAAAGAGAGCAGTTCCGTTTGCTGTCGAGTTTTAAGATCGATTTTGAGGAGATACGGTACTTCTCGGTAGTCCTTACCCGGCAACAACCGAGTGAGTAGACAGTAAAGGGCATCGCGCTGGGGAGTAAAGACTGTGCTGAGGATGGAGCCTTTAATCCGCAGAAGTTCGGTTGGCGTGCCTGGATTGGCAACCAAATACAGCGATCGCGTGTAGTCGGTGTTAAATTTCACCATGGTGGCAGCAGAGCCATCGCGGGCGAAGTTGAGCACCATGCCAAATTGAGGCAGAAAGTCGAGGGATTTCCCACTTCCGTTCTGGTTCAGGGGTACAACCGCTAAGCCTTGGCCTTGGGCAACCACCACGGTTTGACTATCGGGTGCTATTAAGAAATCGCCAGTGCCTGCAATATCGATCCGCTCTGGCGCTTTATCTTGTACCTTTTGCCAAAACCCCGTCTCGCTCATATTCTGTCGCGTGGCTTGCTGCCACACAATGCGCTCTCCATCGGCAGAGAGGTCGAATTTGAGGATTTGAGCGTCTTTATTATCGAGTACGGTTTCGAGATCGCCAGACTTGGATTCTGATGCCAAGCCAGTGGTCACGCGGTACAATTTGGCGTTCATTTCACCCACAGGAGCAGCATTTGGCGCAGCACGCTCAGTGGCGGTAAACAGGAGGCGATCGCCCTTGGGGTAGGCCTTAAAGCGAAGCACCACCAAGTTAGGCGGCGTCAGAACCGTTTTTTGGGCTCGGGTCTGGTTGTACAGAATCAGCCGTCCCGCTTCATCGCCATTCACACCGATGTAGGCAAAGGCTAAATCTCGACTCTTGAAGGTTGCAGAAAAGGGCTCTACAGTTGCCCCCAAAGACGAAGTGGCTTTAGCCAAATTCAGTTGGAAAGACTTCCCATAGGGAATAGGCTGCGTCAGGGTATAGGCAAAGCGCTTTCCCGACCAGCTTGTTTTACCAGGCAGGGGTGGCGCAATCTGCAATTGTTGCGTCACACTCTGCCAATTCATAGGGCGGTTAAAGGTCAGCGTAAAGGCGGTGTCCTCTGCGCCAACGGTTTGTTGGGCCCAACTAAACTCGCGTACCTTGGCATAGGTGCGATCGCCCGACAATATCAGCAACCCAACCACCACACTCAAAAGGCAGATGAGTCCTAAAGCCAGACGATCTAACGGATATGTCTGGCCTTTCAGTTGTTTAAACCATCCAGTCATGGCATTACAAGAGCCTTGCAGCAGGGTTTGTGGTCAAGCGCGTGGCGCTCTCGCAACAATCCCTTGGGAACCAACAACACACTACATCCCCATGATCGAGTAGCCAGAATCGACATACAACACTTGACCCGTAATGCCACTGGCCAGATCACTACATAAAAACGCAGTCGCATTGCCCACTTCTTGTTGAGTCACCGTGCGACGTAAGGGTGCGATCTCTTCGACGTGATGAATCATGTCTAAGATGCCGCCCACCGCTGAAGACGCAAGGGTGCGAATGGGGCCAGCAGAAATCGCATTGACCCGTACCTGTTGGGGGCCTAATTCAGCGGCAAGGTAACGTACATTCATTTCTAGCGCCGCCTTGGCAACCCCCATAACATTGTAATTGGGGACCACACGCACACCACCCAAATAGCTTAAGGTCACGATGCTTCCACCTTCGGTCATCAGAGGCTTGGCAGCACTGCTGAGACGAATCAAAGAATGAGCACTAATGTCGAGGGCAAGGTTAAAGTTATCAACGCTTGTATTACTAAAATCACCGCTGAGGTCTTCTTTATTGGCAAATGCTAAGCAGTGAATCAAAATGTCTAGCTTGCCCCACTGCTGCTGAATGGCCGCGAACGTTGCATCCACTTGAGCGGAGTCTTGAACGTTGCAGGGCAAAAACAGACTGGGGTTGAGGGGCTCAACGAGGGACTTGACCTTATCTTCCATGCGGCCCCGTTCATCGGGGAGGTAAGTAATGCCCAAATTGGCACCTGCTGCATGAAGCTGTTGCGCAATGCCCCAGGCAATTGAGCGATTATTGGCGATGCCTGTAACAAGCGCTGTTTTTCCAGTTAAATCAAGCATGGTCGTGGTTCTGGTGAAGACTTTTTCATTCTTGCAGCTTATGGGGACGTCTGAGTGTTTCCTGCCAATCGACCGCAGACCGCATCACTGATGTAGCGCAGCATTTACGATCCTTAGCTCTGGGCCGCAGAACTCAGATCTAGGCCCCAAAACGGTCAAAAACCAGATGCCAAAACAAATACGCTACAGTCTGGGTAGACAGCGTTTTTCGCAAAAGGTGCTCCTTGATACATAAACTCTGCTCTGACTCCGATTTAGTGAGGTAGAGTACTTCCTATCCAGTTATTGGTACAGATAGCTTTACATCAATGACTGAGAGCAAAATGGGGTAGTCAACCGCAAGCCGATGAGAGCGGTTTGCAGGTAGGTGTTTTGGTAAGGGTCAGGTTAGCTATATGGTGATGATTCAGGATAGCCCGCTAGAATCAGTGTTTCGACTTATGACCAGTGGGGTTTTTCCGCCAGTTGTCGAAACCTTTGACCGAGGCAAAACCATTTTTTTTCCAGGTGATCCTGCGGAGCGAGTTTATTTTCTAGTCAAGGGTGCAGTGAAGCTATCCCGTGTTTATGAGGCGGGAGAAGAAATTACGGTGGCACTGTTACGCGAAAATAGCGTGTTTGGCGTGCTATCGCTTTTGACGAAGAATCGCTCAGATCGCTTTTATCATGCAGTGGCCTTTACACCTGTGGAGTTGTTGTCTGTCCCCATCGAGCAGGTCGAAAAGGCGATGAAGGAAGACGTCAATCTACCGATGGTGCTGTTGCGCGGCCTATCTTCGCGTATTTTGCAAACAGAAATGATGATTGAAACCCTAGCCCATCGAGACATGGGCTCGCGCTTGGTGAGTTTTATTTTGATTCTTTGCCGAGATTTTGGTGCGCAAAGCGGCAATGGCATCACGATTGATTTGAAATTGTCTCACCAGGCGATCGCCGAGGCCATTGGTTCGACGCGAGTGACAGTCACACGGCTATTGGGCGAACTTCGCGATCAAGGGATGATTTCAATCCACAAGAAAAAAATTACGGTTCACAATCCCATTTTGTTAGGGCAACAGTTCTCTTAAAGTCGCAGGGGTGATGATTAAACCCTGAACCATTCTCCTTTAGCCTAATTTTTTAGAATGCTTGTCGTGTAAAAGCCACGAGCATTCTGTCTGTACTTATGTCTCTATTTATACTGATAGGCTGTCTCAGCGATCGCCAAAAAAAAGACCCGCCCAATTAGAAACTGAGGGGGCCATCAAGAACATGTCAGCAATCTATACGTCTTTACTTTAGCCTTTCTGCAAGAACTTTGTATGGCTAACGTATGACATTTGCGACAAACAAACCGTCGCATCTTTTCGCCATTGTCCTAGCGGAATAGCCTGGATCTCTGCGACCCTTGGGCTATACTTTTGAGCGCTTAAAAACGCAAGATCAGCATTGTCTGAGTTTGCCCATGCCAATCAGAAATCTTTACTGGCCCTTCGTAAAACCGAGCTTTTCCTAAAAAGATTGGCCTTCGTAAAGCTGTAGTGGACTGCACTTCAGCCGTGACACCGATGCTTGAGTGTAGACAAACTTGATAGCACAAATGGCTACCTCTGGGTATTCCATCGCAAAAAAAAGACCCCCTGAGAGCATTCAAGGGAGTCAGATGGACCCAGCGAAAACGGTTCATCAAGGTATGTATTCTTACTCTAGGGTGAGCATAAGGCGCTGATATGACCTTCATGTGACGTTAAAGCCCTAGCCCACGTCATAGAACAGCAACATCTACCGGAGGGCAACGCAAGAGTCTAATTCTGCTGTTAAGCCTCTGAGCGGAAGAATTAAATTTTTGATGCTGTGCGGCCCAACCACGACACTTCCTTAAAGGAGGCTAAAGCCTATACCCCTTCCCCTGCAACGGTTTTAGGCTAAGTTTTTGCGCTAGAAGCAAGACACCAGCACATGTTTCTATGCACAACAAATGTCTGTAAAAAACAACCTTTTGAGAGATTGCAGGCTGGTAGATTAAGTAATTTATCGATACATTAATATAAGTTTACAAAAACCCGACGATCAGGAGTAAATGAGTTTTTTATGGCAGAGTCTTTTTTCTTAGAGCCAGACGAGGCAAAAAGCTTAGGCGATCTGGACTACATGCGGACCCGTAAAAAAGTAAGAAAGACTTTTCCAAGCACTAAAGGATGGGGAGCTGGATTTATCTCAGAGGTAGAGGTAGCTGCAATTGAAGATTCTTTTGCTTCTAGCAATGGATCACTGAATGGGTCAGTTAATAGCTCGATTAACGGATCAGTGAACGGATCGGTAAACGGATCAGTGCCCACTGTAGAACCTGTGCAATCTGAAGCAGAAGAAGCCGCACCGACCCCTTCTGAGCGTCGCCGTTCTGCATCTGACTTGGATATGTTCCGTAACATGGCCAAAGACATCCGCAAGAAAGGCTAAAGCTAACTTTTGTAGGTGCAAGGCTATGTTTTGGATCAGGCTGTAGTGTTGCACACTGCAGCTTGTTCTTTTAATGAACACCCCAGCGCCGTCGCCAACTGGAGGTTGATTCTCGGGTTGTGGTCTGTTGTTCTTGGGTATGACGCGCCAAGATATTTTCTACAGAATCGTTCAGGGTTGGATCGCGATAAGGAATTGCAGCACGGGTATGAAGGTGCTCCTGTTCCATTATCGATAGCGCAATGAGTGACTCAGAACGCCATGCCGCCACAGTTCCTTGGGACCAATCATGAGCTGTCTGGGCTTGACCCACAATTGGAATAGTGCCAATACACAACCCTGCGGCTTGCAATGCAGCACGAACCGCAGCGGAGCGAGAATAGGTGGATAGTTTCCCATCCGGTGCCAGACACTGGGCGATCGCCCCGATGAATTCTACGGTCCACAGTTGGGGACACCGTCGGGGAGAGAAGGGGTCCATAAAAATGGCATCAGCTTGAAAGCCCTGCTGCACCAAATCTTGAATCTTTTGTCGCGCATCACCGATCCATAGATGTGCATTGAGACCTGCGCGGCAACTGCGATGGGTCTGTCCTAATTCTTTCAAGAATGCTTGAACGGGAACAGACCAATCTTGTAATAATTCTGGGGCCAAAGCGCCTAAGGGAACGGTCGGGTCAAGCTCTAACCCATGCAGTTCAACCTCGCAGCGTGGGTTAATGCGCCAAATGGTTTCCAAAGCCGCAGCAGTGTTATAGCCCAGGCCGTAACACACATCCAACAGCTTGAGCGAAGGTTGCAGTGCTTTACGGGGCAAGTCTGTGGCATCAGCAAACTTTTGAAACGCCTCTGCTTTTGCACCGTGCAAGCTGTGAAAGGTTTCACCAAACTCGGCAGAAAAAAAGGTGTAAGAGCCGTCTTGGGTGGGCTGAGGAATCCAAGTCATTGTGGGAGGGAGCGCAATGTGGAGCTAAGGCACTTTATTCTAGCGGAGGCAACTCAGGCTCACCACAAATACGCTGGAAATAGTATGTTGATTAAAGTACAGTCAATCCCTCCGGTGAAGCATATGAGAACACCGCTCTATTCCTGTCGGATGTGGCGCAAGGTTTTACAAGTCTGTGTGACGGTCATCGCCGTATTTGCATGTATGCTTCCCCTAAATT
>DATNQK010000486.1:0-8010 GCA_036704065.1 Stenomitos sp. | reverse complement strand
TGGCTCCCACCAAGGCGACGCGCTCTCCAGCTTCCAAGTGCAGCGTTACATCTCGCAGCGCCTGTGTACCGTCCGGATAGGTGTAACTTAGATTGTCAATCGAAATGGGATTATGATGCATTCAACTCAGCCATTTAATCTCAAGACATCCAGTGTAATAGTTGCCCTAAAAGTGCAAATATACCCGTGAGCAGCAAGAAAAACCAGTCCCAGCGTTTTAACACTAGTGGTTCTTGGGCTGTTGGCACCCCATCGTACCCTCGTGACAGCATGGCTTGATGCACACGCTCACCACGTTCATAGGTACGAATAAACAGTGAGCCAATCATGTTGCCCACAACAAGCCGCTGCCAATGCTTAGTCATATTCAAATTGCGAGACAGCGCCGCACGACGCATTGCATCAAACTCCTCCGTCAAGACACTGAGATAGCGATACATCGCCGCCACAATCGCAACGAGCAACGGTGGAATTCGCAACACTGCCAAACCATGCAATAAAGCAGAGACAGGCGTCGTGAGCGTCAAAACATTCATCAACAGAAGGGACAAAAGTGCCTTCATTACTACGCTCCCCAAAATGAGCAGCCCCGTTTCTGTTACTCTCAGCCAGCCCCATTCCCAGACCACATCCGCACCAGGGCGAAATAAAGTACCCAGCACAATGACGCCAACAAATGCAGATTCAACTGCCATGCGACGACTGACAATAATCAGATCAACTCGACAAGTCAACAGCGTTACAACAATGACAAGACCATAGAGCCCCCATGTAAGCCATTCCCCATTTGGCGTTGCAACAATTGCAACCAGAAGCAATAACGCACATAGAATTCGAGTCGCAGGTAACAATCGTTGATGGGCACCCAATGGCTGCTGGTCAACATTCAGAGACAGTGAGTTTATGTGCAGCAGCATAGGGATGATGTCCTGTCTATTGCGTTACTTGAGGGAGGATTTCTGATCGGCATCGCTCGTTTTTCTCACAGCAAGTTTGCCAACTCCCCAGGCCATACCAAATACAGCAAGGGTTCCTGCCAAACCAGCCAAGGGTGTAGCAAACTGCTGCGGCACACCGTTCAATGAATATTGGTCAAAAATTCGGCGAAAAGGTAGAGCGTGGGATGGTGGATTGGGGTCTTCCTTGGTATTAAATTTGAGATCTTGAGCGACGCGATCTAACCCATCAGGAGCCTGACTTGCAAAGGGAGAAAGCAAGGTACTGATGACTAAGGCAACACCCAATCCAATCGCTACAAAAGTGGAATTTCGCTTGAGAGAAGAAGGAAGACTCATGACATCAGACACCTAACTTAAAATCTCTAGAAAGCTATAACAACGATTTCTCAACGCACAGACAACGAACGCGAGGGACGAGCAATTGCTTTGCGAGGCGGCGCATAAATCAAGTCGGGACGGGTCCGCCAGATGAAAGTAAGGGTTGCAACTGTAATCAGGGATTCGCCGACACCAATCAAGATGTGCCAAGCAACTATTGCAGTTAAGGCAATCGTGAAAGGAACAGCACCGGAGAAAGATAGTTCAACAGCACACATAACAGAGGCTGCCACCACACTCATCCAAGCTGAGATGGCGGCACCTGTGGCCATGCCCAACAGCTTGTCACGTCCGATCACATAACGGATCCCTCTAAAGAGATAATATCCACCGAAGGTTCCGATAAGGCCCATATTGAAAATATTGGCGCCTAATGCCGAAATACCACCGTCTTGGAAGATAACCGCTTGCACGATGAATACAACCGCCATCACGAGCGAGCCAGCCCAAGGCCCAAGCAACGCACCCGCCAATGTACCGCCCAGAAGGTGACCAGATGTTCCACCTGGGATCGGGAAGTTAATCATTTGGGCAGCAAAAATAAAGGCTGCACAAACCCCCATAAATGGCACTGCCCGCTCTTGATAAGTGGCCTGTACTCGCTTTAATGCTAAGGCAATCAACCCGATAGAAAAAGTCCAGGTTAAAACCGAAAGTGGAAAATTAAGATAGCCATCTGGAATGTGCATGGCTACATACAAGGGAAGATTCCAATGCAAAATACCAGGCAATAGACCTATCGAAACCAAAGCTTTCATCATGGCAAATGCGGCGATTTCACGCAGTAGATGGAATGCGCATCAAAAACTAACCGATATTCAGTAGCGAAGTGTAGTAGGTTGTGCAGCGAACAGTCAGATCCTAGCGCATTAGTTAGTAGAAGATCTTTAGCCTTAGAATGCAATCCCTCCTCTTGGGGATAAAAACTGAATTTGTATTAATTTTTCCTAAAACTTTTGTCGGACATTTGAATAAGGTAATGCAGTATACGAGACACTCTAGATGATTAAAGTTACGTCATAGAATAGAAAGATTCTTTATTTACATTGCAAATATGTAATGATAAGTAACTTCTTGATTCAGTTGTCTAATCAATCTTTGTATATAGATGATTGCGTTTGTTGCACTTAAACCCAATACCTCCCACTCGCACAAGATATCTGCCTTCAGGCAAGACATCTGTCTCAGGAACGTCATTCTCACCCAGTAGAACCTAGATGCTAAAACCTTCCTACTTCTAGACCAGAGATTTAGGACTTTGGGCTAGGCAGTGCTTTACATTCTTGAAAGTTGCGACTGTCGTTCGGATCTGAGGCGATCGCTGCTGTCGGCTTCATACCCAATGCGATCGGATCAAAGGGTTTGCCATCCGGCCCAGTAGTCGGAAAAAACGATTGCCAATTTTCTTGCAGATAGCAAGCTCCCATTAAACGCGCACCTTGCCAAGATACACCTTGTAAGTTGGCACCTCGGAGATCTGCTTGCCGGAGATCGGCACGATCTAACTTGGCATGGCTGAGATTCGCGCCCATTAAAACTGCCCGAACTAAGCGAGCGCCTTGCAATCCGGCATGACTTAAATCCGCCTTACAATCTCCTTGGGACGACCAGTTAGACCATTGATAGTAGAACGTATCTTCTAAGAAATTACCTGAAAGCGTTGGCTTGCAAGACTGAAACGATAAATATGCCCCTTCCAAATTAATATTTTCTAAGGGAGCATCTTTCAGGCGGATTCCTGTTAGGTCAGTACCGCTTAGACGAATGGGCGTTAATAGCAATGGGTCAAGCGCCGGAACACGAAATACAACCGCCAAAGCACAAGATTTAGCAACATCCGCTGCAACCGTAGCCTTACATTTGGGATGCTGTGTCGCAAACGTTTTTTGATCCCACACGCTCTGATTAAGCAAGAAAACAGGGGGTGGCGATTCAGTATACGGCCCTACCAACAGCTGCCTAAGGTACACTAATTCTCGGCGTTCTAAATCATCCGTAGCAAGCTCGATAGGTCCCTTGTTCGTAATCTTATTTCCATTCAAAGACCACACCTTGCTGAGTAGGCTCGGTTGAAGTTTGATGAGCTTAGATTCATGTAGAAATCTAATCAGAGAACCTTTTGCCTGCCGATCTAAGTTTTTCAGTGCAATTCGAGTCTGGGCATTGGCAGACTCTCTTACTTTCTGAGCCTCTACATTAAAGGGATCAATATTATCTAGCTGTCTTTCTATCAGTAGCTTAGAAATATTATTGATATAGGCTTCTATTACTTCATTGTTACTTCTTTGCGCCTTAAATAGCTCAGGAATACGATAAGCTAAAAACGGGATCGTTAGAATTAAAGCAATAATAATAAGACTTTTAGCTGACAACTTTCCAGGACGAAATGATTTTCTTTCTGGCTCCTGATTAGCGTACTGGAGTGGACTCGGTTCTGACTTTGCAGGGCTCGTGGAATGGAGTACGATGGCTTCATCTAGGCTTAATTCTGAATTCACAGATGCAGGCGAATAAACCGCAGCTTCTTGTGGGTCTGAGGATTGACGTGCAAAAAATTGGGTTTCTTCATCCTCTTCTTGTAGATTCCAATGCTCCTGACCTAGATCGTCGAGGCTAGGCACAAACGTTTGATCATAGGGCTGTTCTCTATGGAGCAGTTGATGAAGTTGATCGGACTCTATTGCTTTGTACTCAAAAATAAAATTTGCACCCTTTGGTTTACCGAGGGTTAAAATATCTCCCGACTTAAGCGGGTGGCAGTCTTTGATTTTTTGATCGTTAACAAAGGTTCCATTGGGAGTACCCAGATCGCATACTTGCCAAATGAATTCGCCACTGATCTCCACAAGTTCTACTTTGGCATGATAGCGAGAAGCAGTAGAGTATTTGGGACGTAATACAATTTGGCAATCCGCAGAACGACCAATAAAGGTAGATTCCTTTTTGGATAAAATGTACGGCTCAAATTCTTGCGGATAGGAAGGTAAGCCTAGAGATTCCCCTAGTCTTAGGGTTGCAATCCATCCTGCGGAAATTTCACTCATACTTCAGGCTTGCCTCCTGCACTGTTCAATCGAATGTCAGAACTCTAGGATTTTTAGTATCAGTTGTCTAAGCCAGGGCACATCCATCGGGTTCCTTTTCAGGTTATATAGCGCAATACAATCCAGCCTTCAGTGATGAGGAACATAACCGAAGCGTAAAATCCTAGGATAATGTTCTTCTGTTCAGGTTGCTATCGTCTCAATCCTATCTGTGATAGAGAAGAGTTAGGAATAGAGAGGATGCGTATGACAGTCATTATTGGATTGTCGGGCAATGAGATTTTTCGTCTGCATCAGCATAAGCTTGAACCCAGCGACCTTGTCATTGGCAATAATGTGATTGCCTTGGACTTTGAAATAGTCTAGGTTCAGGGCTTGAGATCATCTGGATGGGTATCAAGGTTCACTAGGCCACGTATCATCCGTGAATACTGTCCGTATGCGTACAAACGTTCAGACCAACTATTACCCCAGACGATCATTCGCCATCAGGATCCAGTTATGAATACGGCTGATAGGGTATCTGTGGTTCCGCTCAATTAACCATCCAAGGCGTCAGTCATTTTTGCAACGCTCATAGGCTTGGGTGTGTTTATATTTTGTCTGCTCTATGCGTTACTAATCTTATTGCATCGTTAAGGATGCCGAAGGTGAGGTGCCGTATGGGTGCTGAAGCAGGGGCTAGCCCTTCCATGTGCAGGGACATAGGGGACTTAAAAATTACCTGCCACCAGACAAAAGCTGCCTATCAAGAGTAAAATCTCACCTGTAGCGCTATTCACGTTTGAATGTCCATTGACCTGTTGCGATCGCTTGTATGGACAGATTACCGTCTGGCCGTTGTGTTTTGTGTTTTAGTTCCCATCGGTCTGATGGTGTGGGCCCTGTATAAGCGGGCGAATCCTATTTCGCATTTGCTGGTCATTTATTGGCGGGTATCGAGTTTGTTGGCCATCTCGGTCTATCTTTTGCTAGACCAAAACCCGATTGGGTTTATCACTGGCTGGGCCGCATTAATTTTAATTCCGCTCAGTCTTTGGTTCTGGGTTGATCTCAATGAGGAAATCGCGGATCGGCGTGGGTTACTAAAGCTGGCCGTGAGTGCATGGCGTTGGGCCACGACTGTGTATTGTGCGATCGCCGCTCTAGGACAAGCGCCATACTTAAGGTGTGCGTCTAAAGCTGCAATTGGTGCGACCGACTGTCAAGTGTGGCTGGAGCCTGCAAAGATTTACGGACAGATGTTTCATTCCGACGTGCGTACTGGCAAGCTGGGCTTTTTAGCGATTACAGCACTGCTGTTGTACGGACTATACTTTGGTTATTTCGTCCTCTTCCGCATGAGTAAGCAAGGACGCTCAGCCACTGGATTTTAGACATTTGGCTAGCCTGTAGACATTTAAGCCCTCTTATTGAGCATGATGCAATCCTTAGGCAAAAGACTTGAACAGTACACCCAGCTGCATCCTGAGGAAATCTTGCTGCTTAAAGTGGAATGCGAAGGCAGCCCGGATGAAATTACGGTATTTAAAGGCTTTTCGAGTTCTTTAATGCGCCCTACTGCATTTGACCCTGATTGTCCGGTCCTTAAGGACAATGCAAAGGTTCTAACCATTGATCGGATTGCGAGTCCTTACGACCCAGCGGATCCGCGTTACATTCAGCGCAATCTTGACTTAGATGCCTTTATGGCACTACTCGAACGGGATGGGCTTTAAGGCCACAGCGTTCAGTCGCTGCGGCCTAGGACTGTTAGGGGGATTGGGTGCCGCGCTAATACTTGCAGGCGGTTGTATGACCAAAACAGCCACAGCAGCACCTCTGGCAGAGATTAAAGCAAGAGGTCATCTGGTGGTGGCAGTGAAGGATAATTTATATCCTCTGGGGTTCCGCAACGCTTCCTCAGGGGAACTAAAGGGATTTGAAATTGAATTGGCGCGGCAACTGGCTCGTTCGTTATTCGGGTCGGAGCGATCGCTGGTTCTGGTTCCTGTCACGAATCTGGAACGCTTAGACGCCGTCGCTTCTGGGCGGGTGGATATTGCCATTGCGGACTTGACCGTCACTGAAGATCGCTTGCAGAACGTGACCTTTAGCGAACCTTATTACCGCAATGGGACAGGAATTTTAACCAAAGATCCAAAGCTGAACAGGTTGCATCAGCTTTCTCGGCGTGCTGTTGCAGTGCTGCAACCTTCGATTACGCTACCTTATCTCAAATCAAGCTTGTCCACTGCACAGCTAGTGGGAGTGCCTTCCTATGCAGCAGCACAGCAGGCACTAGACAACGGCCAAGTACAAGCCATTGTTGGCGATCGCATTGTGTTATCTAGCTTAGCGGCTCAAATGCCTCAGTATTATTACTTTTCCACGTCGCTGACTGTGCAACCACTGGCGATCGCCCTAGGAAAAGGGGTACAGAATGAGCCTCTGCGCCAATGGATTAATACCCAACTGCATCAACTCCAACAGCAAGGCTGGTTAGAGCAGCAAAAACAAAATTGGCACTTACCATAGGCTAGAGACACCATCCAAAAGTAAGGATTTTGTAGCGACAGGATGCTATTTTCAACACCTAATTTAAAAAGATAATTTTGACAAAAAAGTTTAATCGCTGTATTCAAACCCTAGTAGAACTCTCACAAAAAATAGCGTAGTGGATCCATCGCAAAGTCGCTTTAATCGCTTATTTAGCCTTAGTTCATCAAAAATCATTAATTGAAGTCTGCCTATCGACATAGCAGAGTTCTCGCTTCAGACAGAGCGATTAATTGCCACATTTCACTACCTTATAAGGGTAGGCTTTACCGCGCAATACCTCAAGGAGAACGGTAACGCCAAAGGTCTGCCACTTATAATCCTAGCCACCTTAAAAAGGTTGCGCTGCATTAGGATTCACTAAAATTAATCCTCTCAAACAGGACTAATTCAAAGTCACACGGTCACCGCATTTTGATTGCAAAACATAAATATTTATTTTTGGAGAGTCGTATGCAACTGCGAAGCACTGCATCTTTTTTCATGCCATTATTGACCACTACATTCCTATCTGTTCCTTTAGCAGTGGTTCCACTGGCTACAACTTTGACGACTGCCCAACCTGCAGCCGCTGCCACAGATTATCAAAAAACCCTTCAGGAATCCTCGCAGGTTTTCCAAGAAATTATGCAGGGTGAAAAAACACGGATTCCAGCACGGTTACTGCGTCGAAGTCAGGCGATCGCCATTATTCCAGATGTTACCCAAGCCGGATTTATTTTTGGGGGCCGTCGCGGCACGGGCGTTATGATGACGCGCAATGCGGATGGGTCTTGGAGCAATCCAGTCTTTGTAAACGTCACAGGTGGCAGTTTTGGGCTACAGGTGGGTGCTAAATCCACAGATATGGTGCTGCTGTTCCCAAACCGAGCCTCTCTTAACAATGTGATTAATGGCAAATCCTTAGAACTCGGCGGCAACGTAACCGGAACGGCGGGAACCTCTGAAGGCACAGCGGTCGAAACCTTGGATGATCGCACAGGTGGCGATAAAATCTTTGCCTTCTCTCGCAGCAGTGGTTTATTTGGAGGCGCTGCCTTTGAAGGGGCAAAGCTAGAAATTGATAATAAGAAAAATCAGGAGTTCTATGG
>DATNQK010000485.1:0-1736 GCA_036704065.1 Stenomitos sp. | reverse complement strand
GTCCACGAAGGCTTCCTCGTCTCCGACACCCCCCGAGGCAAAGTCCGCGCCGCCTTCCCCATGCATGCACTGGGTTCGCTGCTACCGAACCTTTATCCGGCGGGGGATATGGATTTTGAGCCACGGGTGCGGGATATCCGATGATTGTTGTTTGATAACGAGACCGGCATCGGATAATCTCAATGTCATTCAAAAGCTTGGGAGCTATTCGGTCGTGTCGGTATTATTGGCAATCACCCGGGCGTTTTTGCGTCTGAATCGCTGTTGGGCATCAACATGAGCCAGCCGCTGCTTTCCCGAGAAGCCCTAGCCAAAATTCGTTGCTATGACGACTTCTGTAACTACTGCCGTTCCATCTGCAAAACAGAGGAATCAGTCCTTTTTGCTTTTCTCTTTCCCATAGCAATTTCCGAACGAGGTGATGGTGCAAATGTCATGGCGGGGTTTGCCCTCATGGAGCTTGAGCCAAGGTGTCCGTTGTCGTGCTCGGAAGCTATTGAGGCAATCTCTAATTCACGCTGGGATGTAAGTACAAAGGGAGTTCCGTTCTACCTAATTTCTCAGTTTGGCAAATGGCAGTTGGCTGACGAAATCAGTGCCTATCTAGACCGGTCCGATGTCGCGCCACCCCAAAAAAAATATCTCCAGTCCATCTGGTATTGGGCTTCTGGCCCGTCGGCGAAACTGGCTGGAGATCTGACCTATTGGGAGTGGCAAGAGGTCATTGAGCGCCCCAATATCTAAGGTTTTCACGATCCATTTGTCGCATCGGCTGCATAACAATCCTGGGCAGCCGCCCGTCCGCTGATCTCTATCGCAAGGGTTCATCATGTCGCGCTTCGAACAACCCATTTCGATTACCCCTCAAGAGTACGAGCTAGAGGTAAAGAAAATTCTCGATGCCTCCCGCGCTTCGCTTATCGAATACGATTCATCGCATTTGGAAACCGTAAACGGTGTGGATGGCGAATACATTATTGATGTTGTTGCACGCTTCACGGCTCTTGATGTCAAATTTCTCGTGCTAGTTGAGTGCAAACACCACAAGCGCAAAGTCGAACGTAAAGACGTTCAGGTCTTGCATAGCAAGCTCCAATCGGTCGGAGCACAAAAGGCAATATTGTTTTCAGTTTCTGGATTTCAGGAAGGCGCAATTGATTACGCCAAAGTGCATGGCATTGCTTTGGCTCAATTCTGCAGTGGAAGCACTTCTTGGTTCACAAAAAGCATCCCACCTTCGCCACCTCCTGCGTGGGCAGGCATTCCGCAATACGTTGCCTGGTGGCATCGTGGGAACAACATTTCACTGCTTTCCGAAGAAGATAGCGATTACACACGACAGCTACTTGGGCTTGAGCCTGATACTCCCTAACACTACGTATATGAATTTTGCATTTGGCAAATAGCGGTCAACCGGAAAATTGGGCAAAAATCGATGACGGCTCCAGAACGTTCGTTCCTTCAAAGCCTCCTGCAATCCCGACAAAACTTTCCGCCCATGAAACTCACAACCGTCATCGTCTCTCTGCTTATCGCAACATCAGCGCACGCCGGCCATTTCACGGGAACCACTGCTTCCGATAACGACCAATCGCTGACGATTTCCACCGGCGACCATTCCTTCCCGGCGCCTCGTACCGAGCCGGAACAGACGGGATTTCGCAACCCACGCGTCTCTTCGGACGGCGGTCTTGCCGGGTGGCTTGCCTTGCAGCCGAATTGCTGCACGTCCTACC
>DATNQK010000484.1:0-3158 GCA_036704065.1 Stenomitos sp. | reverse complement strand
CGGACATGAAGAGAGCGGAACCAGAACCCGTTCAGGCAAAACCTATTGCTGAGGAAGCTCCTGAAGCTGCGGTTAAGCCGAAAGCAAAGGCGGATAGGGAAACGGAAGACTATGCCCTTACAGTGCAGCAGATGCTGGCCCAGCGTGGCATCAACACAGGACGGTTCCAGATCCACATCAATGAAGCCGTTGTCTTCAAGATGAAAGAAGGGAATATCGAGCGCTCGAAGCTGACGCCAGACCAGACAGAAGCGATTAAGCTTGCGCTGAGTGATCCAGCGGCGCTCAAGGGCACGGTTAAAATCTCACAGGGTGGAAATATCCTGCTGCATGTGAAGGATGGGCAAGTCTTGGTAGATTCGTTGGGCCTAGTCAAGCCTGCTGCGAAAGTGGAAGTAACAACGCCTCAATCCCCTGGAGAATTACTGTACAACAATGCTTCTAAGGGAGTGAGTGCTGAAGGGATGCGTCGGACTTCTGAGGTCGTAGCGAATGCTTTCCGTTCAGGGGCAACGAAAGAGCAAGTGATGGAAATGGTGAAGGGTCATGATCCTGCCTATAAGGAAGCTGTAGAGTCCAAGGGTCAACGGGCTGCGGACAAAGCGTTTGAGCAGCTTGTTGAGCATTCCCAAGGCAAGGTTCATCTGGAATCGCAGCCCAAGCAGGAGCGTGTTCAGAGTCAGACGAGGGCGTTGCAGCGGTAAAGAGTAGTGTTGTAAAGGCTATCGGTGTTTGTCAAAGATGTTAGCAACGCCTACAGGAATGATAAATGAGTGGTTAGACCAACAGGGATTGCTATCGGTTAAACAACTATGGATGAAAGTTCAAGGCTATGTAGAGCTAGAGTATCACGATGGGGATGCACGAAAACCCGCACGTCCAGCTCTAACGGGGAGGGGCATAGAGTAATATCTCTCCTCGACTAACTGGGAGGGAAGTGTCAAACACCCTTCTCGACTCGATTAGATTGTTGAAAAACTTATATGAATTCAGCACTGCTAGAACTCAACTTTTACTGACAACGTAAACTCGTATACTTCCTTTTTGATTTGTTCAAGTTGTGCTTGTAAATTAGCATATACCGGAACTTTAATGTCAGTAATCGCTTTAAGATTTTTCTTAGATTCTTCACTAAGGCTCAAAATTAATTCTCTACTCTTGATCGGATTAGTTCCTTTTCGTTGATCGATTAAGGACTTCATTGAAATATCATTAGATAGCTGATATTGGCGTAGATGATCATCAGCTTCTTCTATGTTCGGTTCGCCACCACCGAATTTACTTTGCAGCTTAATGTTATTACGTATCTCCTCAAAGGTTGTATTTACTCCCTCCATTTTTCCCTCAGTAAATGGGTTATTTAGAGACCCCTTAAATACTTGCCTTCCGGTTAAAGTCTTAACTTCAATTTGTTCGACTATAACCTCACGTGCGCCAAGCAATCCACATAAAGTAGTAAAATGAAGGTATTTAGTCAATGCAAAAGTTGAAGATGCTTTATCAAGAATGACATAATCTGAAGTGTCGTAAGGATTTTGGATTAATAAATTTCCTGGCTCTAGAAGTCCACTATCATCTAACTTTTTCTCTAAAGAGCTAGTGACCTCACCTGAAGAATCTAAAAGATATATTTGTTCGCTTAGAAGGAGGTCATTCCCTCCCGTCGTAAATTCTAATCGAGTTAACTCATGTGGTGAAATTACTAGAATAGCTTTGCGTTTTTTAGGCGGGATTTCATTGAGAGTCATATTTTTTGCTTTATTTGTATAAAAAAGTTTCTGAGAGTTTGCCTCGCCTAGAATATTCTGAAGAGCTTGCCTAGTATAATCCTTAACCAGCTTACTAATCGGAGGAAATAGCGGACGATCAAACTTAAACTGTTGTACTGTAATTTCACCTTCTTTTTTTTTTCTAAAATTTCACTGAGCCAATCATGAATAGCTACTAATGCACTGTTGTCTAATGTTCTCTTGAGTCTATTTGAAACAAAATCCTCGATCCCAGTACATACTTCCTTGATCCAGATTTCCGATAAATTATCTGGTAGTATTCCATAAATGACAATAGGAGCAAGACGATTGACTTGATCTTTTTCAGTAGGAATAGCCTCTATTACAAACTTTGGATAGCTGTAACGAACCGTAACCGCTGAATCGGCAGATAAAACTTCAATGTTATTTTTAGGGATTTCATAAACTTCTGAAACAAGTTCTTGTCGCAACTTATCATCAGACAATTCTTCTCCATTCTTGAAAATTATGTCTGGAGATTGATTGTCAAGACTCTGTGCCCAAAATGATAAATTTTTCATTTCTCAACCTGTCGAAAAATGGATGAAATAAGAATTTCTGAGTCTTTTTCAGTTGCTAAACTTCCAAGTGCAACTTTTACTGTAGCTGCTCCCCCAGCAAGCTGTGTCATTTTTTTCACAACTGGAAGCGCCCTAAAGCGATCAACATAGTTACCCATCTGATCAGGGGTAAGATTCTTAAAATCTGGATCAGAATCCCAATGATTTCCAATAATAAAGAATTGTTTTTTTGAATTGCATTCTTTAATCCAACTTTGAACTTGTCTTAGATCATCTTCAGCACGTTTCTCTGTAGCCGAATCATGCTTTAACAGCATATCTGTTCTAATAACATACAAAACCAGATCAGCTTCTTCAAAGAGTTTTTGCCACACTCCATATGCAGCTTTATCACCTGAAACATCATCAGTTTTTTTAAGCAAAATATCTAGATCGCCAAGCTTGATGCGTGTTCTCTCTATTTCTTGCTTGTCGAGAGTCTGTTTATACCTCTCAATCAAAATGCCTTTTTCCATGTATTTTAGAAGAGTAGTTTTTCCAACTGCCCTTGCACCTAAAACAGCGATCTTTTTACCTTTGAGTGCATATGTTATATTTTCCCAGTTAGAGACAACGGCTCCCCCAGCAAACCCACCAACTGCAAGAGCTATAACTATCGGTATAAAAGGCAAGGGCATAGACGTTCATACCAAATAAAAACTATTTATAGAGTACCATTAGTAATAGCATCTCTAACGTTAATATTGAATCTCTAAAAATATTATCCTACTTGATACTTCACTCAAGTAACTAACATTCAATCTACTACTTCACAGATAATCTCAAGCCATCTAACGTTCCGCCTCAC
>DATNQK010000483.1:0-3941 GCA_036704065.1 Stenomitos sp. | reverse complement strand
CATGGAGCGACTCTGCGATTGTCCAGCAGTCGTCGCACAGGTCTTCGTAGTCGTCGCCTGCCCCTTTGCACCAGGGCTGCAACTTGCCACAGGCTGAACACTGGAAGGTCTGACCAGGAGCGCAACCATCGCAATAAGAATTCGGATGATGAGGGGCACGGCATCCAAGTGGGCGCAATCCCAATGCTTCGCGAAGGTTCTGAGATAAGTTCCAAAGGCTATTGCGCATCCTGCTCGTCCTCCACTGATGCAGCAACCAAGCTCTGCCACTGCTCGGCCAGATCGAAGCGCTGCACGATAACGTCAAATACATCCGCATCAGGGTGTAATACCTCAGCCTCCTGGGGTTCTGTGGTGCCCATTGCATAGACGACCGCCATCAGCAACCGTCCCAAGCCTTCCTGGGTGCCGAAAATTTGCAGCGGTTCGCGCTGATTAGTGGGTACGGAAACATGAAGTACAGGAAGTTTCTGCCAGTTTGCATCCATTGTTATTGCTCCAAATTGTTTCAACTGAAAAGGGGCCAAAGACTTTAGTCCTTAACCCCTGCCAAATTTGCCTTTTCTCAAAATCGCTTTGTCTGCTCTACCCTTTGTTCTCGGTGAGGTTTCCAGGCCAAACCGTTGTTCTGCGGGCGCAATTGCTCCAGGCAACGTTGAGTGTCGAGGCGTCGCAGTGCAGATCCAGTTCGGAAAAGCACTGTTGAGCGATCACATTCGTCGTCGGTTCCGGCTTGAGATGGCCGATGATTTCGGCATCGCTATGGCCCTTAAAGTTGTTCAGCATCCAGTCACGGATCCGGTCTTCAGCTACTTCCTCACTTAACATTCCACGTCGCCATAGCCACTCGCCAAATTCCCGTACTGTCGAGCAGTTCTTATAAATCCTGCCGCCGAAGACGATTTGATTGTTAAACTCTGGATTGGTTTTATTCCAATCCACGGTGTCTAGCTCAAGCTTTTCTAGCTTTTGCTGCCAGTTGTTATGGCGGAGTAAGTAAAAGCCCAAGTGAGCGATACCACAGAGCGAGATCGCGTGACCGCAAATCAAGTTCTGTCTCACATCTGAAGGAGCATACTCTTTACTCAGTAGCCGCTTCCATTCAGGAATCTGCTCAGTGATCGCTTTCCAAAATGCGATCGCTGTTTCTACCTTTTTGTCTTGCTTAAGCTGGGAATTAGCAAATAGGTATTGATTACTTTCTTCAATCGCATTGAAAGTGAACACTTTCGACGATTTTTTACCCAAATTTGTCCGCTCTGTATCGGTGTACTGAGCGAATATAGGGACACCCTTCATTACCTGCCGTGCCAAGTCAGATTTATCTGATCCGTGGTCGTAGAGCAAGTTGAGCGATTTATTTGGCTTGCTGACATGGTTGTTAAGGTCATGGAAGATTTGCTGCCGCCGTTTTAAGCCAATGTCTAGGAAAATCACACAACTAATCGCTTCGTCGCGTAACTCAGGGTTTTGCTGCATTGCCAGTTGCAACCCATAGATGCGGTGCTGACCATCCGCGATGAGCAGTTGAGAATCCATCGGAATCTTGAGCGTTCCTACATCCCCTTGCAAGGGGGCAAACTGTAGTTCGTTCTCCCCAGGATCAACCGTAACCGTGACCGAGCTAAACGTGTATCGCTCACTGAGAACATAGTCTGCAATCTTCTTGATGCGAGTCTCGTCGGGTCGTCGCTGTGATCGCATCTCCGCTGGCATGTCTTCAGTCTTCCAGACAAACAGCTTGGGCAGTAGGGCCAGGGGAATCATGGTGCTGTAGTAGAGACATCCGCTTTGAATTCCTGAGATTGCTGGAAAGCTGTAGCAGGGGACATCTTTCATGGGTGCTGGCTGCTCTTGAGCAGTTGCTTTTGAGCGAGGCTGACGCTTTGCTGTAGTTGGTTTTTTCTCGGTCGTGGTGGCTTTCTTGGCTGTTGTGGTAGGCATGGTTGTTGTCCTCAATAAAGTGAAAGCTCAACCCCCATCAATCAGAGAGCTGAGCTTTGGTTTTGGTTCAGTGCTTGTCGTTAATCGTCGGCTTCGTTGTCGCAGATATCGGATTGAATCTCTTCGGCGTACAACGCGTTGTACGCCCAAGCTGTATCCAAATCACTCTGGGTCAAAGTTGGGTAATCGTTCAAAATCGAGGCGTCATCGCTCCCGTTTTGACGGTAAACAACAAGTGTCCACACAGGGATTCGTGTATTGCGGATGCAAGCGCGACCGCCACATACGCCTGGGGTTTTGCGAATCATATTCCCTCTCAAAAAAGGCGATCACTTTTGAAGTTGCCTTTGATGTTGTGGTTGAAAAAGCCGCCAATGGAGGGAGCAGCTAGGAACTCGTCATGCATGTCCGATGGCACATCCGCGTAGGTATAGCGACTGCCACTGTGGAAGTCCACATAAAGCACTTTTGAGTCAGGGTTGTAGCCAACCGCTTTAAGGTTGCTGGACGAGACTTCAACCATTAAGGCATCGGGGGTTAGCGTTTGGCGTAGGGTTGCCGCAAATTTATCTGGGATATACCCCCAGAGCAGGAGCAAAGCATCCCGCTGAGTAAGAGTGATGCTCAGCGGTTCTAAATCAGCTTCGACGAATTCAGGGCAATCTGCAATCAACTGTTGCAAGGCTGAATCCGAATTTTGTCGGTAAAGTTGGATGTGGGGTTGCTCAGCAGTACATTTGCCTGCGCGAAACCTCTCACAGTAATGACAATTCAGCATCGGTTTCTCCTGTGCGCTAAGTCATTGCTGAGGGTTGTGGCAACAGCACCCAAGCTCTAGGGGGCAAAAGGTACTGTGCCCCTTCCAGGGTTAGCCAGCCCCGCTGAATTAGGGCAATCGCCTGGTCTACAGTGATCAACCCTGCGGCACATTCGGGATGCGATTGAAACTGAGGCAATTGAAGTTCACACATATTTTGGGCTCCTTTAGGGAACTGGTAATATTGATTGCTGTACGGTGGGCGACTCACAGTTCCAAAAGCGCGTCGGTTGGAACTGCGATCGCTATGAAATGCTGGGGTCTTAACTGACCGCTGAATTTGTCCTCGACCACTCTCGACACTTTGGGCAATAGCTCCAATCCAAGCCAGGTATCAAGCCGCTTTTACATCTTGAGCAAGTTTGAGTGCTTGCAGAAGAATTACCGACGGATTGGATTGCAACATCGCATCCCCCGTGGCACTCCGGCCTGTGATGCTCGATAAGCTTCAATGCTAGGTTGCGGTGGCAAAATTCCCCTGCTCGTTCCCAGCACAATAGGGTTAGATCTTCAGCCAGATCAACGGTGCTGAGCCACTGGCGGATCTTGGGCAGCTTGGCTTGCAGCTCGGCGCGATATCGTGCAGTGTATTGGGCCTCGTCCAACACTCCTGCTTTCCAATCTGCCAGCAGCTCTTTGCTCGGTGCCAACAGCAACAGACGCTCTTGAACAACGAAACCTTTCGGAATCGTGCGGGATATGCTGATCAGCTTGCCGTGGTGGTTTTCTGGCTCAAAGTACGATGCCGCATAGATCTTCACAGGAAATTACTCCACAAAGCCGTCCTCGATTCTGGCAACAATTTTCTTTACTGCACCAAGTCCCAGACCCTTTTCGATCTTCAGCGATGGGTTTTGCGAGGCATATTCGAGAATCCAGGCGACCCCCTCGAATCGCTTCCCACAGCCAACAGCAGCATCAACTCGCATGTGCTTATCAACGGGCACGTAAGCAAGACTGAAATCCGGTTTCATAGGTTTTTTTCCTGTTGTTCAATAGGTTACAGAGATCAGCAAATACCCCACCAAAAAGCGATCGCTTGGGTAGGTTCAACAGCAGGGGTTACAAATCAATACGGAATGTCGTCCTGGGGTTGGTCATCGGCGTCTTCGGACTGCGGCTTGGAACCCAGCAATTCCACTCGATTACAACGAACGATTACCTTTGAACGGTTGGAACC
>DATNQK010000482.1:0-1607 GCA_036704065.1 Stenomitos sp. | reverse complement strand
ATTAAGGGAACTGCCGAGAGGGCGATCGCACTGGCGGCAACCTTCGTGCTCAGGCTCCACTGACGAGTTGTTGAGGTCTGCTGCTGGTCTGCTGGATTGCTCTCGGCAGAGGCCTCATTTTGAGGATTTGTAAGGTCTAACGGTTCTAGCTCTACTGTCGATAGCGGAGACGAGTCTGACTCGGTTGCGCTATCGGATTGCCGTAACTCGGTTCGCTCAGAAATACCGTTCGTGCCGCTTGTGTTCGATGCAGGTGGCATCGACTGGGCATCGGTGTTGGATTGGGGATCTGGAGAAGATGCCTGGTTCATCGCGATCGCTGAGGGTTTCGATATTCGACAGAGGAGACAAAGCAAACCAACACTGTAAATCTGTATTCACAGGTTGATCGTCAAGACCTGCTACAGAGGTTCCCACACTTTACCGTTACTTGTCAGTTCAGTCTCTTAAGAAAAATAAAGAATAAGATCTCTAGCAACAGCGATTGTGCAGTTGATTTGCACAGCATGGCTGCATTCAAAGAGAGGGCAATTGGTATTAGTGGGCGAATGCTCTCTAGTATCTAGCGAAATGACAAGTTTCGAGCCGTTCCATTAAGGTGACAAACCCCAAGCGCCACCAGTTACACACCCCCTGTTCAGTTCCTTGGCGGGTTGCAGCGTCCATACAACAAGCCGGTAAGTGGCCCATGGGGGCGGTGTTGGCATAGATGAGATCGTTCGCCTGTGACCAGCGCTGATTGCGGAACCAACCGACTTGTGCGGCAAAGGCTTGCCACACTTGAAAGTTAAACTCTGTCGTGCCCCCAAAGCTTTGATAGAGTTGCTGTTGCACCCGCAATCCAAAGCGGCCTTGACTATAAGTCCACCACAGACGATCAATCGTTTCTAGGGCAGCGCAGGGGAGTGCCTCAATGGCATCCAAATTTAGGTTTTCTTGCTCAGTACGATTGGCCAGTTGCAACAGCAATTGCCAGGTTTCAGTATCGGCCTCTTGGTAGCGTTGCGCGGCTAAAAGGGCCTGCAAGCGAGCGTAGGATGATGGGCCAGTTATGTTATCGAGTAGCTCATCGGTCGGCAGAGGAACCTGGCAAACCACCTCAGTTGCCAAATCCTCCAGAACGGCTTGCGCAGACGCATATCGCAGGGCAACCTGGGGCTGGAGTAGACGGGTCAGGACTTGGGCCAATCGTTCGCTGATATTGTCTAAGCAGTTGCCCCACACCCATTGGTTGTGCTGTGAGTCATACAGTGGATCGACACCTGCATTGTCTGGAAAACTCCCAGTGAGCAAACGCAGTGCCGTTAACCCTAAGCTAAACAAATCGCTTGCGGGAAAAACCTGACCTTGCAATTGTTCCGGTGGCGCATAGCCAGGGGTTGCTGTGTTTGGGGTTTGACGGTTAAACAGCTGTACATAAGATTGATGGGAACTGCCAAAGTCGATAAGGACGAGCGTTCCGTCGTTTTTGCGGATGATATTGCTCGGCTTGATATCTCGGTGGATGACGCGGTGGTCATGGACAAATTGCAACACCGGGAGCAACGAGTTCAGCATCCCTTCGATCTCGGCCTCTGTAAAACAACCACGCTGCTCGAACTCTTGGC
>DATNQK010000481.1:0-7329 GCA_036704065.1 Stenomitos sp. | reverse complement strand
AAGAAGCCCTCATAGGTTGGGAAGCGGCCCAAAGAGGCGAACTTGTCGATGGCATTACCGCAATGACACAAATTCGGGTTAACCTGCATACTCGCAACTCAGCCCAAGCATGACCCCACAGTTCCGTCTCTCTAAGCCTGCTATCCAAGACGTTGAGCAAATAGCAGACCAGGTTGCCCGTGAATCAGGCTTAATACAAGCAGATCGCTTTCTAAATAAGCTTGATGCAAAATTCGCCAAAATTACTCGATTTCCTAATCTTGGGCGACCACGCAACGAAATCTTACCGGGACTACGGAGCCTTCCGATAGACCAGTATCTTATTCTATATATGCCAATCGGCCAGGACGTGGACATCCTAAGAGTGGTTAGTGGATATCGAGATCTGGTGGCGTTATTCTCCAATTCAGAAGACTAACTTGCAAAGTTTACTGTCGCCATTAACCGGATCCCAAATGTCCCACCAGCTTTGAACGTAGTAGCTTAATGCGATCGCGCAATTGGGCAGCTTCCTCAAACTCTAAATTCTTCGCCGCCTCCTTCATTTGCATTTCCAGTTGCTGAATCAAGACTGGAATATCTTCTAACGGTAGATCATCCGCCTGCTCTAGCATCGTGGTGAGATCTTGAGAATTAAGGCGACGCGACACATCCAAAAACGACAAGATTGCATTGCTCGTGCGTGCCTTCACAGGCTGAGGCGTAATGCCATGCTCTAGGTTGTAGGCTTGCTGGATCGCACGACGACGTTCCGTTTCCGAAATCGCCTTTTCCATACTGTCCGTAAGATTGTCCGCATACAGAATCGCCTGCCCCATCACATGCCGCGCCGCCCGACCAATCGTTTGAATCAGCGATCGCTCCGCCCGCAAAAAGCCTTCTTTATCTGCATCCAAAATCGCCACCAAAGAAACCTCTGGTAAATCCAGTCCTTCCCGCAGCAAATTCACGCCAATCAGAACATCAAACGCCCCTCTGCGTAAATCTTGCAAAATCTCGATGCGCTCAATCGCATTGATTTCCGAGTGCAAATACCGTACCCCTACCCCTCGCTCTTGAAAATATTCGGTTAAGTCTTCCGCCATACGTTTTGTGAGAGTTGTGACGAGGGTGCGCTCTTGACGCTGGATCCGTACTTGAATTTCGCCCAACAGATCATCAATTTGCCCCTCCGTAGGGCGCACAAACAATTCTGGATCCAGAACCCCTGTAGGCCGAATTACCTGCTCCACCACGCGATCTTCAGAAACTTCCAGTTCCCAAACCCCAGGTGTCGCCGAGACAAAAATGCATTGCCCCACCTTCTGCCAAAATTCATCAGACTTAAGGGGACGGTTATCAGCAGCACTGGGCAAGCGAAACCCATGATCAATCAGCACCTTTTTGCGGGACTGGTCGCCATTGTACATGCCTCGCAATTGCGGCACGGTGACATGGGATTCATCCACAACCAACAGCCAATCTTTCGGGAAATAATCAATCAAGCATTCTGGTGGTGCCCCAGCTTCTCGTCCGGCCAGATGCCGCGAGTAATTTTCAACCCCGTTGCAGTAGCCCACTTCCCGCAACATTTCTAGGTCATAACGGGTGCGCTGGCTCAAGCGCTGGGCTTCTAATAATTTCCCTTCAGCTTCCAAATGGGCCAACTGGAGATCTAGTTCACTGGCGATCGCCGTAATTGCCGCCTCCAACTTATCGGCAGGGGTGACAAAGTGACGGGCAGGATAAACATTAAGACCCTCCAGACTTTGCAAAATTTCACCCGTTACGGGGTCTACCAAACGAATTGCATCAATTTCATCGCCAAAAAACTCAACCCGAACAATACGGTCTTCATAGGCAGGGCCAATTTCTAGGACATCGCCCCGCACCCGAAAACAACCCCGCCCTAAATCCACATCATTGCGCGTGTATTGGATATTAGTCAGCGATCGCAGCAGTTGGCGCTGATTGACTTCTTTGCCCACAACCAACGGAATCGAGGCTTTCAGATACTCTGATGGAATCCCTAACCCATAGATGCAGCTAATAGACGCCACCACAATCACGTCTTTTCGCTCAAACAGCGATCGCGTTGCTGAGTGGCGCAACATATCAATTTCTTCGTTAATCGAAGCGGTCTTTTCAATGTAGGTATCGGTAACGGGGATATACGCTTCAGGCTGATAGTAGTCGTAATAGCTGACAAAGTATTCCACCGCATTGCTAGGGAAGAATTCTCGCAGTTCATTACACAGTTGCGCTGCCAAGGTTTTGTTATGGGCCAACACCAGCGTCGGCTTGCCCACCTTCTCAATCACTTGAGCGACGGTATAGGTCTTACCCGTCCCCGTGGCCCCCAGTAGCGTTTGAAAGCGATTGCCTTGGTGCAAAGAAGTGGTCAGTTGGGCGATCGCTTTTGGTTGGTCGCCCTTGGGCTGAAAAGGAGCTTGAATTGCAAAGGCTTTCATAACGTTCATCGCAACCGCAATACCTCAGCTACCAAGATAGCGCCATCCCTCATTGCCATGCAGGAACAATGCTCTCTTCTCACCCTTGTACTGAGCAGGTAATCAACTAAGTATTTATACGCCCAACCTTAAAGCACAAATATGACTCAAAGTAGACCTTGTCACTGACTTTTTTTCACATCTTTATTATAAATCTCCGAAAACCAATAAATAATCTCACCAAAAGTCATGCCATTAACACTTTTGCATACTTGACATACTCTATTTTTGTACAAACAGAATGAGGCCTAGAGATTTCGAACAAATTTAAAATTAATCCAAAAACCTCCAATCCATACAACCATTAAAATATTTACGTTTTAAGCAAAAAAGTTGATCTCCACAAAGAGCGAACCAGCAGAAGCCAAAATTTCCATCAAGACATAGCCAGCTTCTAATAAGCCTAGAAAAACCGATCTAAATCCATAAAAGAGACATTTTTTGGCAAAGTCTCACTCAAAAGCTTTAACAGCAAAGGATTCAAGACGGAAATTCAAAGAATTAAGTAATTCTAAATATTCAACAGATCTGTCTGAGTAACATGTTTTAATTCCAGATACTCCAGATTTATCACAGTAGAGTTGTGATCTTTATCACAAGTTCTATGGATTAACTCGACATATAGTTTTGACATGTTGAAAGACAAAGTAAATGAATGAAGCCGAGATTCAAAAAAAACACTCACTCATACGAGAACGAACAAAATAAATATTTAATTTTATAATTTGTTCGGTGTGTTTAAAAAATATTCATTCTTTCATCAAATCTTTCAATATTCTTACTTTAAGTTTGATTCCTTGGTTTGCAAAACCATGAATCTTAGATGTCTAGTTTGACCTAACTACTATTAAGGATCGAGGACTTAGCATTATGTTGAAACAATTAGTTGCTGCATCTATCATTGCCTCTACCGTTGCTGCTTCTGGTATGGCACTTGCTGGCTCTGCACCTCAGCCTAAAAGCAAAGGCCCAGGACACAAGCCCCAAATCTCTTACCCTGAATCGAGAACTGTAAATACACAGACCAAATTTGCAGTGGTGAATGACAACGGCATTACTGCTCGTGGCCGTGGAGTCGTTTCCTCCCAAAGCCTAGGGACAGGTCTCTATGAAGTGATTTTTAACCGTGATGTCACAACCTGTTCCTATGTGGCAACAGTTGGGTCATCAGCCACCTCTGGAACGTCGCCCTCTGGTGAAATGACAGTTGTAGGACGCTTTGGAAACGCTAATGGCGTTTTCTTAACCTCAAAGGACAGCGCTGGTAATGCAGTTAACCGTGGCTTCCACCTGCAGGTTCTATGCCCATAACGTTGGAAACCTAGTGGGAGATATCGATTCTCTCATTACAGCTTTGAACACTCGTGCTTCAAGTTTGATTCTTCGGTTCGCAAAACCATGAATCTTAGATGTCTAGTTTGAGCTAACTACTATTAAGGATTGAGGACTTAGCATTATGTTGAAACAATTAGTTGCTGCATCTATCATTGCCTCTACCGTTGCTGCTTCTGGCATAGCACTAGCTGGCTCTGCACCCCAGCCTAAAAGCAAAGGCCCAGGACACAAGCCCCAAATCTCTTATCCTGAATCGAGAACTGTAAATACACAAACCAAATTTGCAGTGGTGAATGACAACGGTATTACTGCTCGTAGCCGTGGAGTCGTTTCTTCTCAAAGCCTAGGGACAGGTTTTTATGAGGTGATTTTTAACCGCGATGTCACGACCTGTTCCTATGTAGCGACTGTTGGGCTATCTGGTTCTGTTGGATCGTCAGCCTCTGGTGAAATGACAGTTGTAGGACGTTCTGGAAACCCCAATGGTGTTTTCTTAACCTCAAAGGACAGCGCTGGCGTTGCAGCTAACCGTGGTTTTCACCTCCAAATCCTCTGCCCATAAAGCGAATGAGCTAGTGTAAAGTCATGCGTCGAGGTACTTGAAATCTAAGTGCCTCGACGCATAGTTTTGAAGGACAAGCAATTAGCAAATAACGATGGGTTAGTCCTGCTCATCAGTCGTTAATGGAAGCTGCTCAACCTGAACCCGTTGGCCATCACTTAATACCGTAAGTACGATGTCATCGATTTCTAAGCGATCGCCAGGTTCTGGAACACGCTCTAGTTCTTCCATAAATAACCCAGAAAGGGTTGCTGCATCTTCACGCGGCAAATAAACCTGAAGCTCATTATTAACCCGCGACAAACTAGCACGGATCTTAAAAATACCGCTGTGCTCATCAATGCGCTGAAATTCACGCTCCTCATCGGCATCGTACTCATCACGAATTTCGCCCACAATTTCTTCTAGGACGTCTTCTAGAGTTACCAAGCCTGCCGTACCACCAAATTCATCGGTAACAATCACCAAATGCAACCGGTTTTGCTGCATTTCTCGCAATAAATCAGCCACCAGTTTTGATTCCGGCACAAACCGCACCGGTCGCACTAATTCCCGCACTGTGACTGGAGCTTCTCCGGCCTCGGCCTGGGTGCGAATTAAATCCTTGACATGCAAAATCCCGACAATATGATCTAAATCTCCCTCACAGACTGGAATACGGGTGTGGGCCGTTTCTACGGCAAATTGATAGGCTTCTTGGATGGTAGAAGAGGTTTTGAGATATAAAATGTTCACCCTCGGCACCATAATGGCGCGTACAGTGAGATGCGTTAGCTCCACAGCCCCGTAAATAATACGCTGCTCCTGCTTACCCACCGTGCCGCCCAAGCGTGCCGCATTCACCAATGCCTTAATTTCATCCACATTCACCGCAACATCTTGCGCGTCGGGAGAATTCCCCAACAATTTCAGAATTAGGGTGGTGATAAAGCTCAAAAATCTGACCGCAGGCGAGGTCAACCGCTGCAACCAAGAAATCGGTTCTACAGAGAAAAGGGCGATCGCCTCTGCATGGCGCAGGGCTAAACGCTTGGGCACCAGTTCACCTAGCACCAGGCTAATAAAGGCGATCGCAAAAGTAACCAAGATAAAACTGACCGATTCAGCCGTTTGCCCCAACAAAGGGCGCAGCACCAATACCAACGGTTCAGATAACTGAGACGCTGCCGTGGCTGAGGTAAAAAAGCTGGATAGGGTAATGCCAACCTGAATCGTAGCGAGAAATCGTGTGCTGTCTCGGGTAATTTTTTCAACCCGCCGTGCCCGACGATCACCTTGATCCGCCAAGGTACGAATTCGGGTTTCATTGGCTGTCACTACCGAGATTTCAGCCGCTGCAAAGAAGGCGTTGATCAAAATTAAAATCGCAATGGCAAAAATCTGAGCAGTAATATTCATGAAAGCAGCATGCACTAATACACAGCAGTTCTCGCCCTATTTGAAATGGAACGGATACGAGGCCCGATTGGTCGACAATAACGCCCCAATTGACAGAACTGCCGCGATTTTCTCATAAGTCGCCCTCTTCCCCAACAGGGCGATAGGCAGGAATGGGCGGAGATTTGTACCAGACCTCTTTTTCAAGCTTTTTTTCTATCATCGTATGGCATTCCCATTCGGGGTCTGTATCGGGATAGTCCAATCGATAATGGCCTCCCCGACTTTCGGTACGAAATAACGCACTCTTAAGAATGAGATACGAATTATCCAGCAAATTCTGCGTCTCAGCCCAATGCCGAATACAAGTTTTAGCCTCTGGCTGCTGCAAGGTAATCGGCTGTTCAGGCTGAAGGTGATTCAACAAATTTGTGAGGGGCAACTGTGCAAACTCCTGTTGCCAACCCTCGACCTGGGCGATCGCCTTTTCTAACCCCTGAGCCTCGCGGCAAATCCCTGCGGCACTCCACATTAGAGCTGCAAGAGATTGACGTAGGTGTTGCAACCGTTCAGCTTCAGCACACCAATCGATGGCAGATTCTCTCACCTTAGCAACCGTACCGGAAGCAAGCTCAGCAACCGAAGACAGTGGCACAGGCTGCATCATTTGCGCTGCATTGGCACCCAACTGTGCGCCAAAAACCAAACATTCTAATAGCGAATTGCTGGCTAAGCGATTAGCGCCATGCACTCCCGTACTCGCCACCTCACCCACAGCATACAAACCAGGTACAGTCGTCCGCCCTTGAACATCCGTCACAATACCGCCCATCCAGTAATGGGCCGCAGGCGCAACAGGAATGGGATCCTTGAACAAATCCACCCCCCATCGCCGACAGACTTCAATAATCTTGGGGAACCGCCGCTGAATTTTCTCTGTGGGAATGGGCCGCAGATCCAACCAAACCTGCAACGATGTTTCTGGTAGACCTTGCTGCCGCAGGGTTTGCAAATGTAAGAAAATGGAGCGGCTCACCACATCGCGAGGGGCGAGTTCTCCTAGCGGATGGTAGTCGAACATAAAACGTCGACCCTCGGCATCTAGCAAATGCGCACCCTCGCCGCGTACCGCTTCAGAAATTAAGAAGCGCGGCGCACCTGGAACGGTTAACGCAGTGGGATGGAATTGAAAAAACTCCAAATCCCGCAGTTGCGCACCCACACGCCATGCCAATGCCACGCCATCCCCCGTACTGAGCTTAGGGTTCGTGGTTTGAGAATAAACCTGCCCACCCCCACCCGTTGCCAACACTACAGCACGCGCCCTTAACCACAACACCTCATCGGCCAAAATTGCACTGACGCCCTGGCATTCCCCTGTGTGAGGATTCATCCACAGCCCAAGGGTAAAAGCATCAGAAAAAATTTTGATATTGGGACGTTGCCACACCTGATGCATCAAGGTTTGAATCAAGGCATGGCCCGTTGTATCCGCAGAATGCAACACCCGAGGACGAGAGTGGGCAGCCTCCAAGGTAAACGCCAATCCATCCACCCCACGGTCGA
>DATNQK010000480.1:0-11694 GCA_036704065.1 Stenomitos sp. | reverse complement strand
GGGCCAAGGAGTTCCGGAATTCGTCACTAGCGGCTCTCATGGTGCAACTCAGATCGTGACAGACTCTCCCCTAGTGGATGAGAACCGCATGGTTAGTGCAGTGCCCAATGTTGTCTTTCTCAATCCTCACGGGCTGCATTTGTTGCACCCTAGTTAAACAGTAGGATCATCCAACTGACTCTTGAAATTAGGTTACTGAGCCAGTTGTTTGTCAAAGTAGATCCAAAATGGTTGAAATAATTTCTGTTGGGTCAAAGTGCTTGTGGATGAACCGATCAAACCCGGCTGTCAACACCTTGTCTACAACAACCTCTCGTGTGTATGACGTAAGCGCGATCGCCGGAAGGTGAGCTTCCCTATTGATTTCTGACTGACGAATTTTTTGGATCAGCCAGTCCCCATCATGATCAGGCAGCCGAACGTTGGACAGCAGAATATCTGGATGAAAGTGACTTAGGCAAGCCAAAGCTTCATTCGAGTGCATAACCCAAACCGACTCTGCCCCTGCATCATCAAGAATGAACAGCAGTAAATCTGCAACATCAAGCTCATCCTCAACAAGCAGGACTTGTACACCTGCCAATGGTTGTTCGTTCTCGGCTGGCAGTTTGCCAGTATCTTCTGTTTGGCTGTAACGCTGCTGCATAATTGACCCCTCTCTCTCTTTAATGGAACAAATTTAACGATGGGATGACATCGCTCGTCAGAGAGAAAAGAACTGTTATTTAACCTACTCGTTATCGGCGTTAACCTTACAGGACCCGAAGGGCTCCGTTTCCTGCCTAAAGTGAAGATCCGAGGCAAAAGCGCCCCTGCCCATCTGCTGCAATTAGCGCAGGGAGGGAACTGCTCGTGCAATCTTTGTACCTTGTGGCAGAGGAGCGGTCGTAGTACCACATGGTATAGCTACTTAGAATGGTAATTCTATGCGCTATGCCTGAAGTTGAGCATCCACCATTTTCAAATCTCGTGCGAGAAACGCGACAGCGTCTAGCACTCTCGCAGGCAAAATTTGCCGTAAAGCTAGGGGTTTCATTTCAAAGCATCAATCGTTGGGAGAATGGACGGACAAAGCCCCTACCCATTGCGTTGAAGCAGATTGAGTCCTTGCTGCATCAGATGGGTGAGGCAGGCCAAGATTTGCTGGTTAAGTACTTTCCAGAGTGAGATGGAGACCCCATGAACCATGATCTCCAACGCTCTTTTCCATCAGACGAGGGTTCCTCTCAAAAGCTACAGCAGGACATGGCTGAAGCCCATGACCCATCCAATGCAGATATGGCTAACACTCCAACTCGACAATCTGATTTAGCCCTAGATATCCCAGCATTACAAATCCTTGACAGTAGCGATGACTGCATCAAGGTGTTCGATTTAAGCGGACGCCTTCTGTTTATGAATCGAGGAGGACAGGCTTTACTAGGCATTGAAGATATCACACCTTTCCTCAATACCTCCTGGACCGAATTTTGGCAGGAATCTGAACAACAAGCTTGTAGCGAGGCGATCGCCCGTGCAGCAGCAGGGGAGGTGTGTTCCCTGGAGGGCTACTGTCCCACATTAAAGGGTGAACCAAAGTGGTGGGATAACAAAATCAGCCCGATTCGTAGTACCAATGGAAGCGTTGAGCGGCTACTGTGTATCTCGCGTGATATTACCGAGCGCAAGCGTGCTGAACATGAGCACCAACAAACGGAAGCTGCCTTACGCGCATCAGAAGCACAGTTCCGACTGTTGACAACAGCCAACTCGAACACGGTGTACAAAATGAGCGCCGATTGGCGCGAGATGCGACTCCTAGAAGGCAAAGATTTTCTCGCTAGTAGTTCCTATCCCAACCAGAGTTGGCTGGAACAATATATTCCTGAGGCGGAACAATCACGCGTCATGGCAGCGATCGCCGAAGCCATTCGTACCAAAAGCCCCTTTGAGTTAGAACACCGCGTGATTCAACAGGATGGGGCAATTGGCTGGGCGTTTTCCAAGGCCATCCCACTGCTGGATCAGCAAGGTGAAATCGTTGAATGGTTGGGAGCTATGAGTGATGTAACCGTTCGCAGACAAACAGAGTTGAATGCCGAATGTCTGGCTTTGGTTACTCAAAACCTCACGGAAGCAACTTGTGTCGAAGACATTATCCAAACTGTCGGTGTACAGTTAAACCATTATTTTCAAGTGTCCATTTGTGCGTTTGTCGAAATCGATGAGAGTGCAGGGTTGGCGACGATTGATCAAAGCTGGCACCAAGCAAATGAAGCAAGTTTAGTCGGCGTTTATCGTTTATCAGAATTTGTCACAGCAGAATTTTTTCAGGCTGCCAAATTGGGTCAAGCCATTATTGTTCGGGATGTCAACGCTGATCCAAACATTGTTGATCCAGAACGATTTATCCCCCTGAAAATTGGTTCATTCATTAACGTTCCATTGATTCGCAACGGTGATTGGAAGTTTATACTCGGCATCTATCATCAAACGCCTTACAACTGGCGTAGAGATGAAATTGAGTTGATGTGCGAACTTGCAAACCGTATCTGGAACAAACTGGAACGCACACGAATTGAGATTGCCCTGCGCCAGAATCAGGAAATATTTTCTGCCTTGGTCGGGAATGCACCCTTTGGAGTGTGCATGATTGATTCAGAACTTCGTTTTCAGCAGGCAAACCAAACTGCGATCGCCACCTTAAACGTAGGTCCACTGATTGGGCGAGATCTTGCTGAGGTGCTTCAGATTATTTGGCACGAACCCTTTGTAACTGAAACCCTCCATCACCTTCGCCACACCTTTGCGACGGGAGAGCCTTATAGCTCTCCATCCATGACTGAACTCAGAGCGGATATTGCAGAAATTCAGTCTTACGATTGGCAAATTCACCGCATCACCTTACCCGATGGCAGTTATGGGGTGGTTTGTTACTTCTATGATCTTTCCGAAATCAAACAAGCCGAAGAGATGATGCGTCGCAATGGTGAGCGCGATGCATTCCTAGTCACTCTCAATGATGCGCTGCGTCCATTGAATAACCCAGCGGAAATTCTAGCAACTATCAATCGGGTGCTGGGCGATCAATTAAAGGCCAATCGCGTAACTTACTTTGAGGTAAGAGGCACAGATTATTTTCTAGAACAGAATTATGTCAACGGAGCAAAGTCTCTGCGAGGAGGCTACCCGATTGAGTCTTTCGGAGCGGAATTACTAGCCACTTACCGCAGAGGCCATACCGCTATCGCAACGGATGTGACCAATGATCCCAATTTAACTACAGACCAACGGGCAGCTTATGCCGAAACCCAGATTGGGGCTTATATCGGTGTGCCTCTGGTCAAACAAGGGGAATTTGTAGCAGGATTGGCTGTCCATTCTTCTCATCCCCGCAATTGGACACCCGAAGAAATTGCATTAACAGAAGAAGTTGCTGAACGCACTGGGGCAACCGTTGAACGTGCCCACGCTGAAGTAGCCCTGCGGGCATCGGAAGCCAAATATCGTGGGTTGTTCGAGTCTTTGGATGAAGGCTATTTTCTAGCTGATGTCATTTTTGATGAACACAACCACCCCATCGACATCTTTTACATTGAGGCAAATCCAGCGGCAACCCGCATGGTTGGACAAGATTTTACTGGACGGCGGCTGAAAGAAATTGATCCCAATTATGAAGCCTACTGGTATGAAATCTTTGGTCGCGTTGCCCAAACAGGACAGAGTGAACGGTTAGAGCAATATGCCGAGCCGGATCGCAAATGGTATGACTTCTACGTTTTCAAAGTTGGCGATGAGAATAGCCGTCGCATATCCGTGGTTTTCAATGACATTACTGAACGTAAACGTCAGGAAGCGAATCTTGCGCTTTTAGCCGAAATTACGGAAGCATTCTCTGAGCTGACAACTGCCCAAGATATCATTCAAACCATTGGAGCCAAACTCGGCGCGTACCTAAACCTAGCAACTTGCCATCTAGTCGAAATCGACGAAGTTGCTAACCAGTCCCATATTTATGAAAGCTGGCGTGTACCTGAAGCACCCCAACTCGCTGGAACTTACCAGATCTCTGAGTTTCTTACACCCGAACTACATCGCGCCTTACGCGAAGGTGAAACCGTTGCGATCACAGATACCCAAAACAGTTCATGGGTTAAGGCAGACGCCTATGCGCAGATTGGGATTCGAGGGTTTGTGACCGTGCCCTTCCTCCGCTTCGGTACCTGGAAATATCTGCTCTCAGTGACCACATTGCAGGTGCGGCACTGGCAAGATGATGAAATCGAACTGATTCAGGAACTATCGAATCGCCTATTTCCTCGTCTGGAGCGCGCTCGTGCAGAGGCATTACTCCAAGCTTCCCACGATACCTTCCACCACCTGGTAAACTACTCACCTTTTGGCATTTACACGGTTGATGCTGATTTTCGCATTGCTCAGATGAGTGTTGTGGCACAGGAAGCATTTGCAAACGTCCGCCCACTGATTGGCCGTGACCTAAGCGAAGCGCTACATATTCTGTGGCCGGATCCTTTTGCCAGTGAAGCGATCGCCCACTTTCGGCATACGCTGGAAACGGGTGAGCCGTATCATGCCCCCAATAGGGTTGAACGTCGACTGGATTTGGATGAAGTGAAGTCCTACGACTGGAAACTAGAGCGAATTACCCTTCCAGATGGACGATTCGGGGTGGTATGCCACTTCTACGACCTCTCAGAACGGCTACAATTTGAAGCCGCGTTGCGCGAGAGCGAAGTGAGGTGGACCCAAAGGACTGGACAGATTGAGAGGGATCATAAGCTCTAAGTCGTCTATCCCTGTTGTCTCCTATGCGACCTCAACTGTCCTCAGACTTTTAGCGTAAACCTGTTCGGGTTTTTGATAATCTAAAGCCTGATGTGGTCTTTCAAAATTATACCAATTAAACCAGTCTTTTATTTCACCTTGTAAATGTCTTCCATCTTCAAAAGACTTGATGTAGATTAACTCATACTTTAGAGACCTCCATAATCGTTCAATAAAAATATTATCTAGATATCTTCCTCTCCCATCCATACTTATCCTAATTCCTTTTTCTATTAATAGTTGAGTAAAAGCATTCGATGTAAATTGACTACCCTGGTCACTATTGAAAATAAAAGGGCAACCAAATTCACTCAACGCCTCTTGCAATGTCTCGATGCAAAAGTCTACATCTAAGGTATTTGATATCTTCCAAGACAATACTCTTCGACTATACCAATCCATGATTGCTACGAGATAAAAATGTCCTCTTAACACAGGTAGATATGTAATATCTGTACACCAGACTTGATTCGCGAGTTCAATGTTTAAGTCTCGTAATAGATAAGGGTATATTTGATGCGCTAGATTGACGTTGCTGAGTCTAGGCTTGGGATAGAGCGCTTCAATACCCAACTCATGCATTAGACGTTGAACTCGCTTGCGATTAACACGATATCCTAACTCACGCAGGTGAGCAGTCATCTTTCGACTTCCATAAAAGGGAGTTTTAAGATATTGCTCATCTAATAATCTCAATAGAATTCTCTCCTCTTCAGAGATACTTTTGGGTTGGTAATAGTAGCTGGAATGGCTCAGTTTTAATAACTCGCATTGTCGCTTAATACTCAATTCTGGATGGTCGGTCTCTACCAGGGCTTTTCTAGATTCAATCCCAGTTGAGCCGACCGCTTCTCTAAAAAATCTCGTTCTACCTTGAGTTGGCCAATCTGACGATACAATTCTGCAATCTGTTCATCTTGAGATGCAGCTTCAGTTGAGTGACTTTTTCCACTCTCAAACAGCGTACCTGCCTTTTCTAAAAGTTGCCTTTTCCAACTATTAATTACAGTTGGGTGTAGACTGTATTGACTTGCTAGTTCTGGAACGGTCTTGTGCCCTCGCACTGCATCAAGTGCTACTTTAGCTTTGAATTGAGGGTTGTATTGTTTGCGTTTATTGCTCATGTATCACTCCTAGCACATCAGTGTGTTTCAGAGCTTATGACCCTGTCCAGTTTTTGGGGACCACCTCAAAGAACGGTTCCGCAACATGGCAGATAATGCACCCGTAATGATCTGGGTAACGGATGCGACTGGGTATTGCACCTATCTCAGTCAGTCCTGGTACGACTTCACAGGCCAAACCGAGGAAACTGGGTTAGGAGTTGGCTGGTTGAACCGAACACATCCTGAAGATCGCGAGGAGACGGAACGAGTCTTTCTAGCGGCAAATGAACACCAAGAAGCCTTCCGACTAGAGTACCGCTTGCAGCGTCGAGATGGAGAATACATTTGGGTAATCGAGGCGGCGAGTCCCTGGTTTGGCGTGGAGGGTCAATTTAAGGGATACATTGGCTCAATTCTGGATATCAGCGATCGCAAACGAGTCGAAGCACAATTGCATGAATCTGAAAAGTTCTTGCAGGCGATCAACGAAACCGCACCGAATCTTCTCTATATTTTCGACTTGAATGAACAACGAAATGTTTACGTTAGCCCACAAATTTTTCCCATGCTGGGTCTTTCACCTGCGGATGTGCAGGCATTCGATTCAGAGGTTCTTGTTGAATTGTTTCATCCAGATGACCTTGAACACATTGCGCAGCACCATGATCGCATGCGAGCCGCACGGGAAGATGATGTTTTCAGTATCGAATATCGGATGAAACACGCCAGCGGTAACTGGTTGTGGTTCTCCAGTCGTGACAAAGTTTTTGTGCGCGATGCGCAAGGGAAACCGATGCAAATTCTCGGTTCTGCCATTGACATCACTGATCGCAAACAAGCAGAACTTGCATTACGCAAGAGTGAAGCACTGACTCGAACTCGGGCCGAAGAATTAGAAACCCTGATGGAAGTTGTTCCCGTGGGTATTTGGATAGCCCATGATCCTGACTGTCACCAAGTCACGGTAAACCAAGCTGCTTACAATTTGATGCGAGCAAAGCCCAACGATCCAACAACTGCCACACCCGATAGTGGCATCTATCCTTTCAAGTTTAAAGTGCAACACAACGGGCAAGATGTACCCGTCGAAGAACTTTCCTTGCAAAAAGCCGGACGCACAGGACAGGAGGTGGCAGAGGAAGCCGAACTCGTGTTTGAAGATGGCGTCGTGCATTACATCTACGGACGATCCGTGCCCCTGCGCAATGAAGCAGGGGATGTACGCGGGGTGATCGGAGCCTATGTTGATATTAGCGATCGCAAACAAGCTGAAGCTGAGCGCGAACTGCTCTTAGCACAAGAACAAACGGCACGGGAAGAAGCGGAACGTGCTAATCGCATCAAAGACGAGTTTTTAGCTGTTTTGTCCCACGAATTGCGATCACCACTCAATCCCATCGTAGGTTGGGCTAAACTGCTTCAGAGCGGGAAACTCAACGAAACAAAGACAGCACAAGCTTTAGCAACGATAGAACGCAATGCTAAATTGCAATCGGAATTGATTGAAGACTTGCTGGATGTCTCCCGCATTCTGCGGGGCAAACTCAGTCTCAATGTGGCTCCAGTCAATCTTGCCGCCATCACCAAAGAAGCAATGGAAACGATCCGGCTAGCGGCAGAAGCCAAGTCCATCCAAATCGCAGCAAACCTTGCACCAGATGTGGGCTTGGTTTTGGGTGACTCAACTCGATTACAGCAGGTCGTTTGGAATCTTCTCTCCAATGCGGTAAAGTTCACCCCTCCAGGTGGACAGGTCAATATTGGCTTAGAAAGTTACAACTCATTTGCCCAAATCACAGTCAGTGATACAGGGCAGGGGATTGCAGCTGAATTTTTGCCCTACGTGTTTGATTACTTCCGCCAAGCGGATGCGGCAACAACACGAAAGTTTGGTGGGCTGGGGTTAGGATTGGCGATCGTGCGGCATTTGGTCGAACTGCATGGGGGAACGGTCAGTGTGGCAAGTCCAGGCGAAGGCCAGGGCACAACCTTTACGGTTCGGGTGCCATTATTGGCCACCTCCTCAGAAGCAACCCAGGATGATCAATCCCCTCATTCGTTTCTCGATTTAAATGGCATCAAAATTCTAGTGGTAGACGATGAACCCGATACGAGAGACTTAGTGGCATTTGTGTTAGAGCAGCAAGGCGCACAGGTGACAGTCGCTACATCTGCTTACGAAGCACTGGTCAGTTTACCTAAAGCCAAGCCAGATGTACTAGTGAGTGATATTGGTATGCCAGAGATGGATGGTTATATGCTGATCCAACAGGTGAGAGCATTACCCCCCGATCAAGGCGGACAAACTCCGGCGATCGCACTCACAGCCTATGCAGGAGATACCAATCAAAGGCAGGTACTTGCCGCAGGTTTCCAAAAGCACATCTCGAAACCCATCGAACCAGAGGAGTTGGTGCAAGTGATTTTTCACTTAATTCATAGGAACTAAACCTTCACCAACCTCTAAGAAGAATAAACTTCCTGGATGCACAGGCCGAATATCAGAACAAAGACAGAGTTAAGCTTGTGTCTTGCTGGTGCAGTTTACTTTGGCAGTGTGCTTAACGTCTTCTGTTGCGGTGACGAGCAACTTTAAATTTTGCAGCAGTTCCCCTCCATAATATGAGGATTGGTACACCGCTAATAAACAGTAACGGAAGACCTGAAAGAAAAGCTGATGAAGTAATGACTAAACCTATAGCGAATAAAGCCCAACCACCAAAGATTACCCACCCTGTAATTAAGATCCACCAAGGAACTCTGCCTCCAGCTAAGCCTCTAAAAGCTTGTCCCTCTAAGCCAATGGATTGAATGGGTTCAAATCCTGAGGGAAGCCTCTCTGGTTTTGGCATTCTTGCTTCTAATGGAACCTCAACAATATAGCGATCTTTGTCTGATTCCCTATGGGGCAGGTACGGATTCTGCTCGTCCTTGTCTTTCATAGTTCTTGATTACTGATTCAACAGAACAAGCCCTTAATAGGCATGCAAATCGTTGCTTTAATGTTATCGCTCAAACCCCAATTGAGATTCAGTCGGGTTATGGAATCGTCATCATCGACTCTACGTTGCGTCCACCGTTACCATGCAATCAAAGAGTTCCTCCAATTGCTCCAGTGTAATTAGCCCATAGTTCCACAACACTATCGGTAGCTCTGTAGGGGTGGGGCGCTGTCGGCGTGTCGCAATCGTAATCGCTGCTTCTGATAAGCCCAAGTTTTGCATCAGGTAGTGGAGAAAATATGGGTCGTTCACTGGTGTTGGCAACGGCTTTTATAGGTTAAGTGTGCTGAATACACAGGTTAAGGCTGATAGCGATAGACTGCCTGCTGGTTGTCGTATGCTGTTTGAGTGCGTGTCTCTGGGGTCACACAAACAACATCTCCTGGAAAGGCTTCACGCCAGACATAACCTTGACGACAGGTATTGGGGCCATAGGCTCCCCCATAGGGTGCAACTCGGTAGCGAGCTTGCTGATTATCCAAAGCAGTTTGAGAACGAACACTGGGTGTAACACACACGTGATCATTGGCATTCGCTTCACGCCAGACATAGCCTTGACGACAAGTATCGGGGCCATAGGCTCCTCCAGCACTGGCGCTTTGCGGTACCGACATCATGCTAAAGCTCATTCCAGAGAGGCAAAAAAGAATCAATGAGGACAATGGGGTGCTTTTCATTTTGGGGTGCTCAATCTCGATAGATTTATCCTCGCTGACTCGTCCAATTTCCTCTGTGATGCTTATGGAGCCTGGACTGTGATCTTTCTCACTCCTCATCACTCAACAGCCATCGTCTCAAGAATTCCTCAATTACAGTGTCCGTCCCGCTGACTGAAACTACTGAGCAAAACCCTTTGAAATGACAGATGTATCTCGGCACCCCACCAATGGATTGCAAAGGATACAGATGGCGCTACTATAAAGGGCGATCGCCATACAACAAAATACTTCCACTCAATCCCAAACTGTTATGACCATTGACATTCAACATCAACCCTCTCCTGAGCGCTTAGATGAAATCGGGGTCTTCAAGTGGCCCATCTGGACGAAGGAAGCCTCGGAATTTCCTTGGCACTATGACGAGTCCGAAACCTGCTTTTTTCTTGAGGGTGATGTTGTGGTGACGCCTGAAGGTGGAGCCCCTATAGAGATGGGAGCTGGAGATTTAGTCACCTTTGCGGCTGGGCTATCTTGCACTTGGCATATTCGCAAAGCCGTACGCAAACATTACAGCTTTGGTTAAATTAGCCTTTTGAACGGGAGTACCATGTGCATCCCTTCTCCTCGCATGTCTAAGGCGATCGCCACCTTTCAAGTTCAATTCGAGCTTGGTGAACTCATCCCACCCCTTACAAGTCAGCGCTGTTGCCATTGCGGGCTTAGTCTCTGTGGGCATTCACAAGCTGCTCCTGCCTGGCATAATGCAAACTTGTAGAATCAATCTGAGACTCTAACAAAAGGGCACCCCCGCTGATGGACAATTCTGGAAACTGCTGGGGCAAGTCAAAAACAGGGCAATTCGGATTGTTAAAGCTGAGGGTCGCTTTGACCCTCAGTCAAAGCAAAGTCATTTGTTGCCCACGGTGAAGGAACTGAACCAGTGACGAGTCGCCCTTTTGAGGTTCTACCACAGCAAGACACAATCCAAATTATTCTCCGACTGCGCGGATAACGCGGCAAGGATTACCAGCGGCAACCACCCCCTCAGGGATGTCCCTTATAACCACACTGCCTGCACCGATCACCGACTGCGCGCCAACCCGCACTCCAGGACAAATGATCGCCCCACCCCCAATCCATACCTCTTCACCGATATCCACTGGCCTTCCGGCTTCTAGGCCCGTCCGGCGCTCGGCTGCACTCAGCGGATGGGTAGCTGCATAAATTTGTACCGCTGGCCCCAATAGAACACCCGACCCAATGCGCACCCGTGCCACATCCAGGACGACACAGTTGAAGTTGAAAAAGACCTTATCGCCGAGTGTAATGTTGCTCCCGTAGTCGCAATAGAAGGGCGGTTCGATCCAGATTCCTTTGCCCGAGTTGGGGATCAGTTCCCGAATTAGGCGATCGCGTTCGTCCTGCTGATCATCACGGGTGTCGTTGAGGGCTTTGGTGAGAAGTCTGGCGCGGCGGCGCTCGGCTAAGAGTTGAGGGTCGAGTGGGTCGTAAAGTTCGCCACTCAGCATTTTATCTTTGTGGCTCTTCATCAACACTCCTGCAAAATCAGATAATGCCAACCTAACTCATCTGTAGCTTGTCAGCCGACATCTAATTCGATGCAATTCACCCACCTACCTCTCCCTCTGGACAATAGGAGGGATTTTTTGTTTGTCCATATCGGGGAAAAAGTGATGCACCAGATCATTCATGCCCTAGACAGTCTAAGAAAACCTTACCAGCTTTCCCCCAAGGGTGAATCACCCTATTTTCTGAGCATACAAGTAATGCAAAATAGGGTAACGGCAGTAATTATTTCCGGCTACGGATAAAGTCTCAATGGTCATTGCTCTGCCTGTCTCACATGACACGAGGTGAGATAGGCACCCAAAATCTCAAACTGTGCTGCAAGAAATGATCAACTCACCGCATCCGAGCCTACAGGAATGGGACAGAGGTATAGCTTTGACAGTAGACACGTTAAAGATTGAGGCCGCTCTACACTACTGCCTAAACAACTGTAATAAAGCAGGCTGTTTCCAGTAGGCTAGATAAGCTGATGATTTGCTAAGTTCCCAATTGCTATGCCAATAACCAAAACTT
>DATNQK010000479.1:0-12263 GCA_036704065.1 Stenomitos sp. | reverse complement strand
AATGGGCACCTTTTCACTGGCAATAAGGTTACGTAAACGTTCAGCAACGATGAAGGCATCTTCAGTGTCGGCATGCGGCAAGATTACAGCAAATTCTTCGCCCCCATACCGCGCAGGCAAGTCACCAGGCCTGACCTCTCGACGGATTAACCCAGAAACATGGCGCAGCGCATCGTCACCCGATTGATGTCCGTAGGTATCGTTGAGTTTTTTGAAGTGGTCGATATCAATCATCAATAAAGAGACAGAATAATCACCTCGACGCGATCGCTCCAACTCTTGGGTCAGACGACGGTTAAACTCTCGACGATTGAGCACTCCCGTGAGACCATCAATGGTTGCCAATTCCGTCAACTCACGCTGGCTTTGCTCCAAATTGTCTGCCATCCAATTAAAGGTATGGGCCAACTGTTCTAATTCATCTTTGGTCTGTAGATGAATTCGAGAGGATAAATCTCCATCCCCAAATCGAGACACACCTTGATTCAGATAGCGCAGTGGTTTCAAAATTGACCGTGCCAAAAAAGAAATGGCTGAAACTGCAATCACAACGGCGACTACAGTAGTCAAAATGGTTAAGGCCCGAACCTGCTGCTTGATAATGTTGACTTGCCTTAAATTGTCATTCGTCTGAAAGCTAACGAGCAAGTTATTGAGACGCCGAATATCACGCACAATGCCATCAAACTGTTGATCCAGTTCTGTTTGATACGTATGAACCTCTACGGTATTAAGAGAAAGAGGTTGTCCTAGATAGCGTTTTTCTTCCTGTTTAATGTGACGCCATTTTTGTTGAATACTGAGTACTAAAGCTCGTTTCTCTTGCAATTGAGACGGCGAGTTTAATAAAGATATAAAAATTTTGTCAATTTCTTGACTCAGCCTCGCAAATTTAACTTGTTTCTCAATGCTGCCATCGCGGTTAACGGGCTCAGTCAACTCAGCCGCTTCTTGCAGCACCAACTCAAGACAGTCTAAAGGAAACAGTTCTTCTAAGCGTTTATTTTCGCTACGCTCAAAGGTCCCCACAGCCTGCTCAAACCCAAGATAAGATCCAATCGCGATCGCCATTAACGGTACAAGCATCAGGCTTACACCGAGAATGAGGCGATTTCGGATGGATGAAGTTTGACGCGAAGCAGATTTGAGCATTAGTGCTAAAGGACGGCCATCCTATTGCTATGATTTCCTGCGCCTGAAATAAATTAAGTAAAAGGATGTGTATGGTAGTGTTCCCTAGAAGCTAGGGTTTAATCTACAGCGCAGAGCTTCCAAGTTTATTGTCGAAAAGCCTAGGATTCAGATAGAGGACATACACAGTTTATTGTCTTGTCCTTGCCCCACGAATTTTGGATCATGACTCGAAATATACAACATACCTATTTCCCTTCTCCATAAATCTTTACCCCTCTAGAATCAATGACTACATGGCGCGCTTTATTTTTAGACTGTACGGGAATCTCAATCTCTGAGTGCTGTTGCTGCAGACGCTGCTGCTGATCCTCAATGCGCTCTATCAAGACGACCAGCAAGCGTTTGACGCTGACTGGTGTCTGCTCCCAATCTGCTTCACTCACACCCGCTAGGTTCAGATAGTCTTGTCTTTCCATAGCCGTAGGCTAGGGCGTGTTTTAAAAGTCGGTCAAAGCCTCATTCTCTCGTATAAGAAATCAAGGTTCCTAGTCGGTTTCAAAACAGACCCTAGCAGTTTTGGGGAGCTTGTGGAAGTCCACTTTTATCTACCTATGGTCCCTGACTTTTCCCGTTAAGTACTCCCAAGGGGAAGGAATGGCTATAGGTTTAGGCAAAGACTAAATCATGGTCTAAAGTGAGTTCTAATGGACCGTTGAGGACCTCTGGATGCAAGAACTGTGGGAGAAAAACTTTTCATACTGTGCCCTGGGGGATTATCGATTGACCCTACGAGCCCAACTGATTGGCAAAGCGCTGTTTGAAGGCGTCGGCAAAGCGCTGTCTGAAGTTTTCAAAACCGTCCCCGACTTGAAGCGAGCCTACGAATTTTTGCCAATCCAAAAAGCAATTTTCTCAGCATGATAGAGCCGCACTGCAATCAGACGGCCAAAGCCGCATCTGAGCATGAGGTCATTCTCAGTATTGGGTGATACAACCTTTATAGATTACGACACGATTGTGGCCAAGCGGGAGGGCTATGGTCCGATTGGCAAAGGTGGAAATGGGTTAATCTTGCACAGTGCGTTGGCGATTACCCCCGAGATGGGGCAACCGCTCGGACTGCTGTGGCAAACGTTGTGGCATTGAGAGCCCCTGGCCAAGCCCCCTGAGAATGAGACTCCAGAGCACAAGAAACAGCGACAACGCGAAGCAAGACGACAAGCTCGTCAGAGGCCATTTGAGGACAAAGAATCCTATCGCTGGGTGGAGGCGCTGGAGCAAGGAACGAAACGGGTCCAGGGAAGCACCAAAGTCATCCACATTTTCGACCGTGAAGGGGATATTAGCGAAGTCTTTGAAAAAGTCTGTCATCTGGAGCGCACTGGGGTTGTGATAAGGGCCACTCATGACCGGAAGCTGGATGCCCAGAGCGACCACTTATGGTCAAAGCTGCAAGCTCAGCCCATTGCCTTCGATCAAGAACTTGAGTTGCCTGCAACAGGGAAGCGTGCGGCTCGCACCGCCAGGATTGCAGTGCGCTTGTGTGCCGTGAATTTGCGAACCCCTACTCGCTTTGAAGACTGCTCGCCTTTGGCGGGTTATGCCGTTTACGCCCAGGAGGTGGACGCTCCAGAGGGGGAGACTCCTTTATCTTGGATGTTGTTGACCACTGAAGCAGTTCATAGCATTGAAGACGCTGCTCGGATTTTAAGGTGGTACTCTTTTCGCTGGCGCATTGAAGAGTATCACAAATTTCTCAAGTCAGGCACTCAAGTGGAGCGCTATCGATTAGGGGACTGATCAGTTAAAGCGTGATTGCTATAATGCTCTTGCACTATAGATTCTAATGCAATGAATTGCGTGTACTGCAAAAGTGAGCGCATCGTCAAGAATGGAAAAAGCCAAGCCAATGGACAAAGGATTCAGACCTACCTTTGCAAAGATTGCGGACGTCGCTTCAACGAGCGTAGCGGCACCCCGATGGCCAGACTACGAACTGCCCCTGAGGTCATCTCAATGGCCATCAACGCCAGAAGTGAAGGACTCGGGATTAGAGCCACAGGTCGAGTGTTGCAAAAGTCAGCCGCAAGCATCATCACCTGGGAAAAGCGCTTGTCAGATCAACTGTCCAATTGGTCGCCCGAGGCTCTAGCAGCAGGAGAAGTGACTCTAGAAGGGGATGAAGTCCATACTCGCGTAGGCAAGAACCATTCCCCCCGAAAACTCCCAAGGCTGGACAATCCACTTCATCGAACGTAATAGTCGCTACTGGGTCGATGGCCCAAGCTGGATTCAAAGATGCATCCCTGTTTGAGAAGGTGGTCAAACGTGTCTGGAATTGGGCTCAGCCCAGTCAATGGATACGTTGGTTTACCGAAGGGGAACGACACTATAGCATCGAATTATGGAAGCTTGCCAGTGTGTATCTCAGCGAGAAGGAAACAGCACAAAGCTATGGATATCGTAAAGTGTGGCGAGAAGGGTTAGAAGTGGCGATTAAGGTCAAGGGGTCTCAGGACAAGCCTCATGTGGAGTGGGTCAGACCAGAACATCCTTTCACCGCTATTAGCCGTCCATCAGAGGTCCATGCCAATCATAATGAAGCGCACAATAGTTCCCTCAGACGACGAGCGAGTGCATATCATAGACGGATGAACCACTATGCAAAAGTGGTGGAAGGGTTACAGCGAGCATTGGATGTGCAACGGTTGCTTCATAACTGGGTTCGGCCTCATTGGGAATTAGAGAAAAAGCAGACCCCAGCGATGGCAATAGGGTATCTTGAGCGACCTGTCACAATGCTTGAACTCCTATCCTCAAGAGGGATTAAAGATATCACGTCTTAACTGATCAGTGCCCGATTAGCGGCTAACGGTATAGAGACCTTGATTGGCTTTTTGAGTGTGATAGCAGTGGAATTGTTTGAGTTGACCTATCTACACCGCACTGAGCCGGAATCGCCCTTAGAGATTGTGCTCAATCCGACCCAGATTGCTGTACTCCAGGCAAAATCCAAGAAGATTCCTCAAGAGTTAACGATGGGCTGGGAGATAGAGGCGGTTGCGCAATTATGGGGCTATTTAGAGCATCGTCGCAAGAGTCCTATCGGGATTCAGGTTCTGTGGCGAGGGTGGGTGAAGCTTCAAGACCTGTGTGAAGGTTGGCTCCTCGCTGCTCAAAATTATGCTGCTGGCCGACTTTCCTCTAAATGGAAATAGATGACGGGAAAAGTCAGATGGTCACGTACGAATTTAGGTATTTTCATCAATGTAAACAATTAAAACTTGGTGAGAGAATATTGCTAGTAAAAGGGATGAGGGCTAAATGCTACAACCCAATAATGACAATAACAACCTATGAAACTTAAGCATACAGACATCTTTTGAGAAAGAAGCTAGCATCTCAACTTTAGAGTTTCGCTTTGCCCTGAATCAGGGAATTGTCGATACAGACTAATATTTTTGTTCTAAATAAATTGATGATTATTACTGCATTTTTAATAAGTGGGTAGATATCAAAGGTTGTAGGTTAGGACTAAATTTTAACTCTGCTTATAGAGAAAATAGATTTGAGCCACGGTATAGATTTTTGAACTATATTTACCCCTTATTTCTAGAAATATTTCAATGTTACTTAACTGTATTCTCTCAATCTTAGTCAGATATAGGTTCAATATCACTCATAAAAATGCTGGTTTTGCTTTACCGATTGCAATTGCTCTTGGTCTAGTGATGATTGCCTTTGCGGGAACCAGCATTTTAGTGGCTCAAAGTGACCGCAACAGTGCCGCACAGCGCCGCACCTCAAGGGCTAGTCTTTTGGTTACCGATAGTGCTGCGGCACGGGCGATGTTGCAACTGAGCAACCCTAATAACGGTGTGCTACTGGTGCGTAACTACGACCCCATTAACCCTGCAACCGGGACAAACTATTTGGGAGCAGACGGTGTTTCTAAGAGCGGAGATGAAACCGCAACGGCTGTGGACGAATGGACGGGCTACAACCCCAGTGGGTCATCTTGTTTTCAGCAGCTTGGCTGGAGTGCGCCCAATATTGCCCTCACTGGATCAATCGGTATCAATGAAACCTATACCATCCGAGCTTATCGATACAATAAACAGAAGCAATTAGGGACTTTGTTGGTGGAGGGTAACTTTAATGGGCAGATCTCTTTAGTTTCGGTTTTGTTGTCTTTTGAGCCGATTTTAGATGACTTTCCAGGCCTACTCCTAAGACAGGGAGGGGCACCTGGAATTCTTGCCCTTCGGGGGCGTCAGGTACTGGGCAAAAAAGGCAACATTTATTATTCTCCCGCTAGTTCGGCAGACCCATCTTTGACAGGTTACTCTAACTCGGGGGATTCGACGCGACCGAGCTACTTAAATGCTCTTTACTCCTCTAGCACCAAGGATGGTGCCAGTGGCGATACGGTTGTAGGGAAAATTTTTGCTTGCCAACTGATGCCTAATATACCGGCCGGAATTACGGGCACAAATTTGGGTACTATTAACACGAGTCAGACCCTTAATGGCGTAGGGGGACAGGTTACAACATTCTATCAAGTCGATAAAATTAATCTTGCCAATAACGATATCCTCACGGTTGATACGACAGGGGGGCCTGTGCAGATTGATGTTACCGATAAGGGAAATCCTGGAACTCAGCCCGATCTTGCGATTACGCTACGCAATAATGCAAAAATCCTTAACATTCGCACGGATGGACAATCGCCGAAGGTAGGAGATCTGCGAATTATGATGCGGGGAAATAGTCAGACCAATCTCTACAACAATACATGCATTCAAAATGCATTTTTATATGCTCCTGTGGATGAGCTTAGAATTCTAACTGCGGGTCCGGGTTGTCCTGGAGGTCAGAATACTAATTTTGAAGGTGTTGTGTGGGCTGAAGAAATTCTTAGTTCTAAAAATGCTGCTAGCAACCGCGCTGTTTCTAACTACTTTGGGGGTGGAACCACGGAATATGATTCCCTTGTAACCCCTGGTGCAACATCTGGCATTGCAGTTCCCGATGATGTCTCAAGTCTGACCGATGTACTTGACTATGTGAACTGGCCCGTTCGTTACAGGTACGGAAGCATTCAAGGTTGGCAGCGGGTGAATTAGATGCTGTCATGATTCCTCAAATTAAGGTTGAAATCGTGAAGGTTCGGCATGGATTAAAAACGGGGCTTTTGGGGTACCACTGCATGACAAATTAAGCCATCATTTTTGCAATGACCTTAGAATCCCAGATTTGCACTTTCATTAGGCTTGTTTGAAGCACTCAAATCCGAGGATCTCTAACCAATGAGGATGTTCCTCACCCGTCATTAATTGCTTCGGACTCTTACCCACTCGTTCGGGAACATCACTGCGCATGAACTGGCGGTGATTGAGAAAAAACTGCAATAGATTCAGATACGAAGAACCTAACTGCTTGCGCAAGAAGAAATAGTTCCGCAGTCGAGAGTTTAGATTTTCTACCAACGAACTAGCTCTCGGCGTCTGTTTCATCGCCTTCTCAACGGCTTTATACAGGGAATGGAATTTCCACGATAACTTCTGGTGAAGATAATCCCAAGCTTGCCAGTAAGACCCAGAGGTTGGCTGTTTGCGAAAAAACAAACACATTTGTCGGATCCAGTACAACGGGATATTAAGCGTCTGGGCGATCACCGCGAGCTTGTCGTCAAGCACCTGAGCGAAGCCCAGAATATCGTCGCGTTGATTCACAAGCGCCTTGCGTAAGGTTCGCAGCTTCTTGCCCCCCATCCCTTCTCTAAGCCGGAGTTCTGCGGCAACGAAATCATACAGTTCTTGACGCTGTTTGAGGGCAGGGCCAGCCAATTCCAGAACATCATGGTTTAACCACTGCACTAGGGTTTTGACATCACGCTCGATTGCAATCGCACTCGATTCAACCTGACGTGCCTGGGTCAGCTTTTTAGAGACGCGATTCCCCTGTGCCTTCTGTTTGGCGATTTCCATCTCCTGCTCTAGGGCTTGGCGTCGGGTGGTGGCTTCTTGTGTTTGGCGTTCAAGGCTGTTGCAGCAATTCTTATTTTGAAACATTCGTACTGGAATAAGTGGTTCCATAAGCCTTCTCGCTCAATCCTCAGAACGATAGAATGCGGGTTTCAGGCGCTCAAAGCAATTAAAGTCAGAAGCTTTGGTGAGAACCATTCTCATACCGAGAACTGCTGGTAATTTGATGAAAAGCTTGATGACGGTCGTGGTGCAACTGAGTACCAAGACCAATTCCGGTGCTTTTCCAAAAACCGTTTGCATCAATGATTTTAATTAGGGTGATCACGATTTTCCATATCCAATGGGACACATTCAAAACATGGGTGGTCTACTCACGGATATCATTTTTGCGGAAGCTCCGCCGATGTTCTCGGCTCTGGCCAAACTCATGCCCGATTTTGGACTGAAGCAGCTGGCCACTCATTCAATCGGCTGGTGGGCACAAACAGAAGATTTACCCGATCCCAATAATCGAGTTCGTGTTGAAGAGGACAAACTGTACATCGACTATACTCCTAAGAATTTAGAAGCTCATGATCGACTGATTTATCGCTGGATTGATAATCTTAAGGTTCTTGAGAAAGAACTGAGTGGTTTTCAACGGGGTTTTATGCATCCTCGGGGTGAAATTCCAATCTAAGGCTTAGCCGTTTGATAAAGACCCAAAGACATCAGTATTAGACTTAAATTATTGCGCTCATGATGTCGATAATCTCTATGTCGTCGATAGTGGTTTTTTCCCATACAATGCCAGTGTTAATCTCGCTTTGACCATTATCTCCAATACATTACGCGTTGGAGATCATCTGATTGAATGGTTGCACTAGGGCAGGGCTGCTTTGAAAGGAAATGCTTAGATTTGATTAATTTACTAGCGAAGTATGGATTGAATATTTTGATGTTCAACGTACACGCGTAACATCTCAAGCCGTATGAGTTCCATTCGTTCTATAGCAAAGGTATGAGACAGATCATGGATAAGACTGTCATTAAGCAAAGTGGTTGTAAGCATCATTAATTTGAGTATGAATATAGACTAGTTCATATCCCCATTACCAACTGCACTTGCCCAACAGATCGCACTTCCAATGGCAGCGGCTCCGGCTACTGGCCCACCCCTGAACAATACTTCTGGTAAGTGCAACGCTTGCAGCACTCCCCTGTGTGTGGCTCCCATTTTTGATCACTGCGTAACCGCAGCGCTAAAGCAGAAATTAGCGAGCACACTTGTTCCTGGTGCTCTGCGGTCACATCGAAGCTATGCTTTTCCCCTAGGCGCAAGAAAATTAGGGTTAGGCGCTTGAGTGATCACCTGTACACCTGTTGCGATGCTAGATAGTACAAGCCCAACTGCACATCAATGCCATCCGGAATTGTAGGATTCTTTGTGGTCTTGTAGTCAATCAATTCTAGTTCACCGTCGATATTATCTAAACGGTCATAGCAACTTGTTAGGGCAAACTCAATGTTTTCAAATTGAACCTTCGCGGCAATCCTTCCCTCTACTCCTAGGGACTGCTGCATCACTCCCGCTAGAGCAACAGAATCACAATAGTAGCGGTACAGAATATCACGCCCTTCCGCTATCTGTGGTTCTGACAGTTTCTGAACACTCTGATTCAAGCACGGTTCAAACTAATCAGATCCTGATTGATTGTTGTTGTAGTGCCATCAAACGAGAGGATAATACTACGAATGCTCAATGACTTTTTGATAAACCTTTTCCTGACTTGTTTGAGTGGGTTGTTTTGAACATAGATAACTTGCTTAGAGCAAGATGTACATTAAAATTTAAAAGGCCTAGAAAGCTTGCTACACAATTTATTCCGGCTTAAGTTGATACCTTTTGAACGCTAACAAGTTCTGATTGTTCCTCGTTTTTTGTTTATACAGTTTGCATGTTGAATTACCTGTTAAGTGAAGGTATGCCAAGGGCAAGATGTGTTTTTTTTAGATACTTTGTCTTCTAACTGTCGAATGAATTTATTTTTGGGGAATTATAAAAGAGATTAGCTCATAAACTAGTTGGTTGGTCAAGCATCTCAGGAATTTGTATTGATATTGTATTTAGTCACATTAGTTTGCTCTAACTCTAACTAGTTTGTGGAATCGTGTTTAAAGCAGCAGGAGGTAGAAAAGCAGACACATATTCCTCGTTATGACAAGACCTTCAATGCGTCACTTTAACGCTCACTGGTTTAAGCCCTGAGGAGAATCTGTTAAAGGTCGATTCCCTCAAAAATATTTTGAGCTGAATCTCCGAGTTTTATCCGCGTAACGTCGCTTCCAAGCAATCGTCTTATGAAACGTCCTCCTCTTCGCTTTACTCGCACTTCCTGGGATTGCACTTTATTTCGCCTCATCTTGCACTTACAGAGTCCTCCCCAGCAAGAAGGTGGATACATCATCGTTATGGTAGCTGGATTGCTAATTGCCTTGAGCACCATGCTGCTGACAGCCCAACTGGCGAGTAGGGTGGATAGTAACAGTACCAAGGCTTTTGGTAACAGTGCTGCAGGATTTTATGCTGCAGAGGCGGGCCTGAATTTACGAGCAAAAGCCATACGTACGAAGTTTCAAGGGTATAACCTACCGACTGGAACCTCCCCAAGCGACTGGACGGCATGTCGAGGTGGCGGTGCAGGAGGATCAGGCGATTTTGCGTGTGACAATACTCTGACGATTCAAGATTATTTATATCCCAACGATTCGACTAAGCGCATCCCAGTCTCAACTTACGTGGTTGACCAAAATCAGAAAGATGCGTCTGGGGTACCGCAGCCCACATCTGTCACGATTGGTTCTGGAGAGCAATTTGCGGGTCTTAATGCTCAAGAATATCGTTATGACGTGACTTCTGTGGCGTTTGACCGCGCTACCAATCAACCGAATTCGCTGCTGGGGATTCGGTTTAAGAGCCGCCTTGTACCGTTATTCCAGTTTGCTGTGTTTTATCAGCAAGACCTAGATTTTAGCAATCCGCCGAACATGACCATGAATGGTCCTGTTCACTCTAATGGCAACTTATATTTCAATGCTGCGGGTAGCAATACGTTATCGATCAATGGGACTGTCTCGACTTCAAGTCGTTTTTTCCGTGGCGAACGCATGGACAGCAGTTGTAATGGGACTGTCAATATCTTTTCTCCGATTCCTGCCCCTGGCGGTTATCAAGGGTTAGCTTGTGATGGTTCTTCCCGCAAGGAATATGTACAAGCTGATGTAAGGACGACTTGGGGGCCGAACCAGATTAAGATCGGCATTCCTCTGTTGACTGTGCCCTCGGTGCAGAGCTTAAATGCTGATTCGAGTGGAGATTACTGGAGCAAAGCCCAGTTGCGGGTTGTACTAAAGCTGGATTCGAGTGAAAGGCCGACCGGAATTGAAGTTCAAACTGCTGATGGTGGGACAGACTCAGCCTCAACCAATAAGCTTCTAGGAAGTGTATGTGCGCCTACTTCCACGACTCTGTCAGCAAGTGAAGCAGTGACAGAAATGAATTTAGGTGTTGCTAGCTCTACCAATTTCCCAGTCGGTAGTGCCCTGCAACTGGAGCCTAGCGGCACATCGAACTACGTGAGCAATAACGCGATTGACAATGACGCCAACGTTGTTGCTAGCATAACGAGCAATTCTTTAACGATTAGAAAACGATTAGTCGGCGCACCCCCCAATCCAGCTACGTTTCCATCCGGTGCGATTGTGCGGAGGGCTGCAGTCTGGACTTCGAATACGTTCTGGAACTATCGCGAAAAATATACCCCTAGTAGCCCCCAACGCAATGACGCTAAGCCAATCCGGATGTTGAACGTCGATATGCGGGCGTTGATGACTTGTGCCAATCAGCTCATGGGCGGGAAGAACCTAGACGACATCCAGAATGGCGGTTTGGTTTGGTACTTTACCGTTAAAGGACCGAATTCTAATACCGATGTGACCTCGGGTGGATCATCAAATACCTATGGCATTCGACTCTACAATGGTGCAACTCTTGCCTCGACTAACGGCAGCCACCCAGCTATTAGAGGACTCACCGTTGTCTCGGATCAAGCCATTTATGTGCGTGGTGATTACAACTCGGTGAACAAGAAACCTGCGGCCATTTTAGGCGACACCATTAATGTACTTTCGAATGCATGGCCCCTGGATGATACTTACAGTGCCATGTACGACGCGAATGGCTTACAAGATGCTGATAACAATCAACGGCCAGACAACCCGGTCTACATCTACTCCTTTGATACAGGAATTCCTACAGGTAGTGCTCCTCCTGCGGGACAGAGGTTGCGCTTAGCAAGCAGTACGACAATTAATGCTGCCTTTTTAGCGGGAATTGATCTCACAGGGGGTGGGGTCAATAACTATCCTCGTTTTCAGGAAGACTGGTTTAACCCTGATACAAACGCTCGTGCCACACTCACCTATCGAGGTTCCATGGTAAGTCTAGGGCTACCGCGTCGTGTCAACGGCCCTTTCTGTGGCAGCGGTACCTCTACAGGAACTGGTGGATGCAACATTTATACTCCGCCGTTCCGAAACTGGGACTATGACACAGACTTTAACAATGCCGCCAATTTACCACCACTATCGCCGCGATTTGTGTACTTGCGCCAAGAGCGCTTTACTCGCTCCTATGATCGCCAAGCGTTTTTGCCTTTGGCCCCGATGTTTAGTTCCCTAATGCAGCATCAGTTTGTGGGTGCCCTGCCCATAATGACGCGATCCCAATGGAACTTCTAAGCGTAAAGGCAGAATGTTGTGTTGCCGCATCCTCACCGGGCTATCTAGATTGAAACATCAAATAACCTACGAGACCGGATGAGCCACATGCTCGCACTCATAAATGAAAAGTGTATTTTCAAGACAGATGCACAATGAGATTAGGTAAAAAGCTCTACAGTGTTGATGTGGTAAGGTTTTGAGGCGACATCAAGGAAGATGATGGGGTCTTTCTAGAGCGTACGCGACCATAGGTAGATAAAAGTGGACTTCCACAAGCTCCCCAAAACTGCTAGCCTACGGCTATGGAAAGTCAAGACTATCTGAACCTAGCGGGTGTGAGTGAAGCAGATTGGGAGCAGACCCCAGTCAGTGTCAAAC
>DATNQK010000478.1:0-3623 GCA_036704065.1 Stenomitos sp. | reverse complement strand
CGCATCAGACTGGTATGACTACACATTAGCAATCACCCTGCACATCAGCGTCATCCCACCAGTCGAGAAGGACATCCAGGCTGTTGATGTCTCTAAATCGAGCCTTGCAGGGCTTTGGTTCTCCTTATTTCAGTGGTATTGAATCATCAGCTTCTCTTTAATGGACTGGTGAAATGCCTAACCAGGGATTGCAGAAGACGGATTCAACGCTCTGTTAATCACACAAACATTTTTGCTGCCGCTGAAGCTCAAGCTGTTATGCTGATCGACTTCTGCCTAAACGTCTAGTTTAATGCCATTATCGAAAGCCAAACGAAACAGATCCGGCAAAAAATTGAGTTATATTGATCTGACTGCCTGTAGGTGAGAATTCTCTCTTTATCTGAATGGCGGAACAGCTTTCAGAATAGAAGCACATTATGACAATAGTGATTCGCTTTGGCCTCGAACGGTTTTTCTACGACCAAGACGACGAGCCTAGGGTTCAGGCGCTCCAAGCCCTTGTAGAGCTGGGTTTTACCTGCTTGTTGCGCGAGGTGTTCGGCACGTCTCCGCTGCTTGAGGAGGGACGGGTTCTAGAGGTACGACGCGACGGGGATGCAGTTGTCTGCCAATGGCTCAATGAAAAGGAGGCTGCCGTAATCCTGAAAGAGCTTCGTGCAGTGTTTGCGAAGCACGATACGTTTGTCAGCTTCTCATGGGATGAAACCGAAGAGTTCAACATTGAAATGCCAGAGTTGGCGCTAAGGCGAGATGGGAAAGTTGCTCTGGATAAAGACTGGGTAATCCCTGGACTACAGCTTCGCCCTAACGACATTGCGGACTTCTCCAGATGCTGGCTCGGGTCTGCTCAACACCCTCAGTTGCTTGCTGCCAAAGCGTTTTTGAGGCTCGCTGAGAAGCATCGATTGCTTCTTCACTCAGCCTGAGGAGTGCAAGTGACTACTCCTGAAAGATAATAATCGATTTGACGAGTTCGTTGAGGCTGTCTGCTAGTTGCCTGACAAACCTTAGGCAGCAAATCAGTAGAATTTGACTTGGCGATCCAAACCTAAATCCATTAAATAAGCATCAAAACAATTTAGCGATCGCCCTGAATATCGCACTCATCCCACCAGTCGAGGAGGGTCTCCATCTGCTCGATCTCGATGAGGCCACGCTGCCACAAAGCGATCGGTATTTGTGTTGGCCCCAACGGGCGATCGCGCATCGCAACCCGTAACTCGATTTCTGTTAAACCGAGTGTCGTGGTCAGATAGTTTCTGAATCGAGCGTCTTTAGTCGAGATTTCAGGCTTTTGAGGCGGTTAAGCAACAGTTAAAGTTTAGAAACTTTATCCTATTTCGAGTGGCCTAATACCTTTCGTCACGTTTCAATACATCGCGGCATCAATGGGTCTTGCTGATATCTGATGAGGTAGTGCGTGATCTACAGATAAACGACCTCCCTGGATTTGGCATATCACCAGCGGATGGATGAGCCCTTAGTGACCCGATAGCTAGCCCTGAAAAAGCTTTCACCCTCAATGCCAGAGTAAAGTTGGCATTCGTTTTAATGCTCCTTTTCATTTGCTCGTCATGTGCAATTAAACAGAACGGCTTACCTTTTCATACTTTTCTCGGCTTACAGAACCGCTCAAATCGATGATTCTAAGGAAAGAAAGGGCAGTTCAGTTTAATCGAATTTTAGCCGCACTATCTATGTTGCTGCTGAGCAGATGTCTCTAATTCATCCCTAGAGACTCAAGGGAGTCAAGATTATGAATACAATTTACGGAAAATTTATTCTCAAACTCCTCTGCTGGTGCATTGTCGAAGTTATGCTCAATACTCTGGGATTAGATTCGCTGGCAGATTACGCAGAATTTACATCACGCAGGGGAAACCCATCTCAAGCCGTATTGGCTATTTTGCAGTCTGCAAGTTTCTCTAGTTCAACAATTTCTAGGTAGTACTTATAGTTGTTTCCCCTTTCCTGCTCTGGAGATCGCCAAACTACCACAGCTGTCGAGTGGACTTATCGAACTGCACATCTACAGCACGCCGCAATGCGATTGCGTTTCAGTTGACTGAGGTTTCACATTTTCTTGCAGAGGCTACGTTGGATACTTTTGCGAACTCCATTAGGATATGATTTGCTGTAGTGTGTTTTCTTGAGGCGATCGCTTGAACTTCTGGCGTGCGATCAATTTTTTGTGTGAAGGATTAGGGAGGAGAGCTTAATCCGCAAAGCCTTGTCCTGTGTTTTCGGTAAAAGAACTCGCCATGTTCTTAGCGGGGCCAAAGCTATTTTGCTCAACGTTGTAAACTAAGAAGCTCCCGAAAGCGATGCATTTGAAGCAGTTCCTCAATGCGCTCCATTGTCTCCGGCGATCGCAGTCTCAACACATCTGACATTGCAAAGGTATGTTCTAACTCCAGCGCTGCTTCTTGACAATGCTTGAGGGTGGCAAACGCTTGAGCAGTTAATGGCCGTCCGGTCTGTGCATCCGCAAGCCAAAACCGCTGGGTGTTGGAATTGTACCGTATGCTCAGATGCTCTAGTTTGTTGCCTTGCTGTGTACGTTGTTCCAATAGATCGGGTTGCAACCGTAACTGACGCATCCGCTCTAATTTGGAATTGCGCTCAATTTGCTCAACCTGAATTTTTAGCGTATCTGAGGTCGAGGAAGACTGCCGTTGGGCAGCTCTGTAGTGCTCTTTGCTGCGCTCAGTTCTTGTCTTGGTGCTGGTGAGATCGCGCGTCCTACGTTGCGCAGTTATAGAGGGTTCTGTCACGCTGCCCACAGAGGATTCAGCGGATTGAGTCTCATTAGAAGCAGCCTGATCGCCCCAAGTGATTCTGCGAGGCTTTGGCTGGTGAGACACAGGTGCGGGTTCAGAAGCTCCATCAATGGGAGCCTCTGCTCGGATGGGTTTAGGTAGAGGGTTGACGGAAATGATGTTGTGAGTCAAGCGCTTGCCTCTAAATTTGAAGCTAGTTTAGCGGATACTGAGGCGAAAGAGTGTAGGCTAGCAGAGCAATTTTATTTGCCTGTAGGGCATACCTGAATTTGAGCAGACTGCCGATGGGATTGTGGTAGGGGTGCGATTACTGACCTAATCTTTGCCTATAGTGCCAATCTTGGCAAAAAATAATCGCAAAACGATATCCACTACAACTTAGGGGGTTCTGGTTTCTGCGGCAAGGTGATCAGCCCTCGTCCCAGATATTCCAGCAGCTCCGCCAGGGAAGTATAACCCGAAGCCTTCAATGCATCGGGGAGCCCTTTCTTTGCCGTGGGTGTGCAGCTCGTCGTTAGCGAACCAGGATCTTCGCCCCATGTGTCGCGTACTTTCGGTCGGCCCTTGTGAGAGGTGAGGTTTTGTAGCGATGCCGGATTCTTGCCCCGCTCATAGATCGATCCGTTGTCCAGTGGCGTTGGGGATGATTGCTCTAATTTCGGCTTGGACATAGTTGACGTGAGAGTGGACATAGCTTTCCTTTCATAGTTTTACACGTTTTTTATTGATAAATTTCATAATTCTAGGCTGCTACACTTTCCCAGAACCTTATTCTCGCTAGATACCCGAACTGCTTTCTAATTCAAGTGCAACTCTGGCTTTTTACCCAGCACTTTGAGT
>DATNQK010000477.1:0-7609 GCA_036704065.1 Stenomitos sp. | reverse complement strand
CGCATCAGACTGGTATGACTACACATTAGCAATCACCCTGCACATCAGCGTCATCCCACCAGTCGAGAAGGACATCCAGGCTGTTGATGTCTCTAAATCGAGCCTTGCAGGGCTTTGGTTCTCCTTATTTCAGTGGTATTGTCCTATAGCTGCTAATGCAAAAATACAAATAGGCATTAGAAAGCCAATCAGTCGGATTGTGGAATTCCAAGCACCCAACTGAAAAGGACGATTCATTTTAAGACCGCAGCCAAATAGAGAAATTAGCACGGCAAACTCTGTTAACCGCTCTAGCACTTCTGCTTGAGGGCGAAGTTCAATTAAATGGATTCCATAAGGGCCTAATAAGATACCAACGGACAGGTAAATTAATGCATAAGAAAAGGGTAGACGCGTAATCCAACTTGAGCCCTAAGTACAGGACAAAAATTGAAGGGAATGCAAAAAGTCAGACTCATTTGCCACGGATGGATTGAGAACTAAGTGGCGCAAATAATCCAAGCCTAAGCGGAACAGACTCTTGGCACGGCGACCGTGTTTTTTAATCGCAATCGGTTGCCATTGATGTAACCATAATCCTGTCCGCATTGCCCAGCATAAGGCTATGCTCAATAAAGCGAACAGTTTGCTTAAACGCTCTGGTTGGGTAAAGTGGGTGGATTCGAGACAAAAGCCTCGGGTTTTGAAGATGCCAAACAAGGTTTCAATCCCCCAGCGTAAAGCATAATCTTTGACCAAGTTCTCAGTCTCAGGCGCAGCAATCACCACCAACAGATTGCCATCGTCTAAGCGTAATGCCTCAACACTCACTGGGTAGCCCCAAACACGGCACGCACCCGTCAAGTGTTGGGATTGACCGATTTGTAGATGAGCAAAAACAATCCGAGCAGCCAGTGTCTTGCCATCACGTTCAATCAGGTCACTGCTGCGGATCCGTAAACGGAAGGCTAAGGATGGTTCAAGCAGCAAATAGCGCATCCATGCTTGGCCCACAAACTCTCGGTCTGCACATAAATAGTTCACCACAGCCATTGGAAAGCGCTTGTGAAACGCTTCTATCAACCGCATGCGCTCATCGCTATGAGAATTCCCCTTCTTGTCGAGCATCCACCACAAAACCGGAAAAGCGACACCTTGATGCACAATGCCTAAGGTCAGAATGTTGTAACTGTGCGTGCCGAATTCCCAACTGGTGCGATCCAGGCTCAAGATCCAACCAGACGGGATTTGCATCCAGCTCACCATTAATGTCGCAAGTTGAGTGTAATCAAGTTCAAAGCCTGAAAAAAAGCGCTGTAAGCGCTTGTAGCTTGATTCTGGTAGAACTGTGCTCTCAAAGCCTAAACACAGTTGGCTCATGTTGACGGTTTTGACTTTAAGCAGTGCTAACAGAAACAAGGCCAAGAATGAAATTCTAGCGCCATGCCAATCTAAATGTTGTTGGAGAGCTCGCTTTAAGTCGCTATATTGGCTCATAGGGTTTCTGATGAGTGTGGTAATTCTGATGAAACCCTACCCTGGTCATCTCTTCAAGCTTTTTGTCCTGTACTTAGCTTGAGCCAAGCGTAACTAATAATAAAAGTAATCCAATGACAAGATAATTAAGAATGTAGGTATTCAAATAAAATATTTCCTAATTCAAATATGTATATCGTTAAAAATTTTTGAAATGATTTGGGATAGTCAGAGAAATAGCAAAATTTTATTATTATTTAGTATTAATGAATTACCCCGCCGTAGAGCAGACGGAGTATCAGAATCAAGACCGTGTAAGCTGATCATCTCTGTGTAACTTGAGATAGGCATTGTTCTGCTCTCTAAAGTACTGGGCAATCATGCTCTCATCTCCATGTTTGCCTACTGTACTTACAAAGTAACCATCGCTCCAAAGCGTTCCTCCCCATAACTGTTTCTTTCACTTGAGGGCAACGTTTCATGACCTCTTTTGCTATCAAACTTTTAAGCAACATCACTAGCTTTGCCACACCATAGCTTGGCATCGACTACACTAGAAAATGCACGTGGTCTTTATCCACTCTAATTTCCACAAATTTCACTTCATAGCGCTTATCAATGTCTAAGCATACTTCTCTCAAGATTGTATCCACTTATTCATCAAACACGGCTCATCGATACTTGGCTGTAAAAACTAAGTGATATAGCAAAACTGTAACGTTTTGCCTTTTGGGAATTTACTTACTTATTCCTGCATTTTATACCACAGATCCGCGAGGAATTGACTCGTAGAGATTAAAATAGAAAAATATTTTTGTGGAAATAACTTTTTTATTCGCAGATCAGATTCCGATCCTTAAAATCATTACATTTCTCTATTAGAATTTACACTGAGTCTTTCTTTTTTACATCTATCTGTAGCTAAGATATCTGTTTCTTATACATCTCTCTATTGATATATACCTAATCCTAAAACCTCTAATTTACTTAAGCCGTTATATCGCTTAGGTGAAGCACAGTGAACCCGCGCTAGAATGAGCGCAAATGTGCTCCGAACCAATACTTTTCGGCTAAGCACATCGTTGACTCCAGTTTCGGATGGCTCATCTTGAGGGAAAAGTGACATGGAGAAGCCAGCAAAGAACACGATTTTCCTTTGGTACGATGGCACTGCTGAGGACGCAGCACGGTTTTATGCAGAGACCTTTCCCGATTCGTCCGTGGATGCAGTACACCATGCACCAGGAGACTTTCCATCTGGGAAGCAAGGAGATGTGTTGACCGTCGAGTTTACCGTGATGGGGATTCCCTGCCTCGGACTCAACGGCGGTCCAGCGTTCAAACACAACGAAGCATTCTCATTTCAGGTCGCAACCGTTGACCAAGCTGAAACGGATCGTTATTGGAACGCAATTGTCGGCAATGGAGGACAGGAGAGTGCATGCGGTTGGTGTAAGGATAAATGGGGACTGTCCTGGCAGATTACGCCGATTGCCCTGACGAAAGCGATCGCTAATTCTGATCCTGCTGCCGCTAAGCGCGCATTTGATGCGATGATGCAGATGAAAAAGATAGACATCGCTGAAATCGAGGCGGCGCAATGCAGTTAAGCTGCTGATCTTCGAGGTGTTCAACCTTTTACGCTTGTTACGGTGAATTCCTGGCTGTTCCCATAGCCTGGTAAATCAGGCGCAATCACTTGATATCCCGCCTCAGACAACGGGCACATCATGCTGTTCCATGAGCACCCGCAGAATGATCCGTTTCATGATTTGACTACGATCCAGGGCTATATAAATCTTTTTTGTGGAGAAACTATTACAAGATTTTCTGCGATATAGTGTCGCTGAAATACTACCTCAGCTAGAGATAATAGCTGGATTTATCCGTTACTGTGATAGGAATTTGTAACTAGAAGCATACTTCCAATCAACAGATGTTCAACATTCTAACGGTCATAACCGTAATCTTTGTTGCTGTAGCAATGGCGCTTTCTCTTGCTCATACCCTTGAGCTGCCAGGAAAGATGCGACTTGACAAGGAAACGTACTACGCAATTCAACCCATCTATTATCCAGGATTTACCATCGGTGGCATCAGTGAGCCTGTCAGTATCATTTTGATAATTATCCTTTTGCTGTTTACACCCACAGAAGGTACTCAATTTTGGCTGACGCTTACAGCATTAATGGGAATTATTGGAATGCAGGTCGTGTATTGGCTCTTTACGCATCCAGTCAATCAGTTCTGGGTTGAGGGGGCAAAACTGAGTGACATTGGCTCTAGCTTTTTTGCATTTGGAATGAAGAAGGAAAGACCCCCCTCAGCAGACTGGCTGAAGTTACGTGACCAATGGGAGTATTCCCATGTGGCGCGTGCAGGATTTGCACTCATAAGTCTGATTGCACTCGTCATCGCTATTTCCATAAAAAACTAGGGGTAAGAGCTTTCCTGTAATGGCCATGTACTCTAACTGCTACGAGAATTGCTCGGTTATATGCGAAAGTGATATGCGCTAGGTGATGGCAACGTTGTTGGGCTCAATTAACGGATGGGTCAATACTCAAAGGATGTCTGTTGAGGTTGATGAATCAGCAAACGATGCTTTATAGAACCTATCAACCCCGCTTGCCTCTGTCACAGTTCATCGAATTTTTCTGGCTGAGGGAAGGTAATAGTTCGTCAGCAGTTCAGACCCGATTGCTGCCAATGGGGACAATGGAATTGGTCATCAATCTTAACGAAGATAGTATTCCACTTTTTGACCGTCGAAGTCGCATCCAGCAAGGTAGCACAAATGGCACAATGCTTTGTGGCACCCATTCTGAGAACTTTATTGTTCTCGACGTTAATAAAATCTCTGTCATGGGAGTGCATTTCAAAGCAGGAGGCGGGGCTGCGTTCTTCAAGCAACCTGTTAGCGAACTTTACAACGCAAGGATATCCTTGGATGAGGTCTGGAAAACTTGTGCTACAGAGTTACGTGAACGTTTACTCCAGTCCTCTAGTCCTGAAGGTTGCTTTTGGGTATTAGAACAAATTTTGATGCAGATGATGCGATTGCCTAATCACCATCCTGCAGTCAATTTCGCATTACAGCAGTTTCAGAAATCGGCGAACTCAGGGATTAGTGCAGTGGTTGAACAAACTGGGCTAAGTAATCGCTATTTTAACCAACTGTTTTGCAATCAAGTTGGAGTGACACCAAAGCTGTTTTGTCGCATTCAGCGATTTCAGAACGTCTTGGAGATGCTGTCAGCCAAGGCCCCAGTAGATTGGTTAGAGATTGCGTTGACCTGTGGATATTTTGACCAGGCACACTTTATTCATGATTTCCGAGCCTTTGCTGACTGTACCCCTACTGAATACCTGACCCAACGAGGCTTTCATCCGTGTCATGTCGTTTTGCCGGATTGAGGTCAATTTTTTACAATCCGGGACAGATAGCCTTAGTGCATAATCAAAAGCTGCTGTGCTCTCGCACTTCTTAGAGAACGTATTTAGACCAATCAATGCACGGGGTTGCTATGACTCTCGAAGAACTAAAAGCGAAGTTAGAAGAAATTAATCATCTTGTTGAGACCTTTCAAACCGCTGTTGCATTAGAGAAATACTACGCTGAGGATACCGTAATGATTGAAGGGGATGGGACAGTGACGAGGGGGAAGGAAGCCTGTCGTCAGGGGAGAGCCATTTTCTTTGACGAAATGTTAGTAGAGTTTCGAGAATCTAGATTGATCAGCCAGGATATTGCAGTCTCAGCCGACCACAGATATGACTTCGTTGTTGTGTCCAATTGGTACAATGACTTCACTATCCGCTATGGCGAGCAGATAATTGACAATAAAAGCAGTCAACTTTCGATTGGATATTGGAAAGATGGATTAGTGGTTCGGGAGAGTTATAACTATCCCGTGATTTCAAGATAGCCGAACCGTAAAGAAGCCATTTGATAGTTTATGGAACTTAAATTACTGTACTCAATCCTTTCTAAGCCAGTCATCGTGGCATGTTGCAGCAGCTTGACTGATCAAGAAAGGCGATCGCTGCCCAGTGGAGTGACACACAGTTACTAGCAGTGGCACAACAGGTCAGTGGGTACTTTGCAAATGCAACGCCTGAACCGGACTGGGAATAGGGCAAGCAACTGATGCAACAGGTACAACGTTTGACTGAGGAAGTCAGCCATCAAACTGAAGCAGTGGCAGATTATCTAAAGCTTGTGGAGGAACTTGGAGAACCGCGATCGCTATGGCATCCATTTGGTTCTGACCCCTTACGAGTGGAAGCAGCAAAAACCGCTCTGCATGAGAGTTGCACTGAATTTTATCTTGCCAAACAGCAACTCGAAGGCGCACAGGCACAGTTCGAGTCTTGGCAACGTCCGGCTACTCAAGCAAAACTTGGGCTTAAGAGACGATTCTCTGAAAAACACTGAGGAAGGGTCAAAGTGCTGCCCAGAATCTCGATAAGGATGGCAAGATCAATTAAGGATACCAATTGACCTCACATATCTTCAAATAGCCCTGTTAGCCCAATGTATGATGAACCAAAGCATACAGCACCTTATCGAACCTCACGTTCAGGACCTAGGTGGATTTGAAGCCCGTCGGCTCCTGCCCTCAGATCAGCTGGCTTTAATTGGTCCTTTCATATTCTTCGACCACCTCGGTCCAGCCGTATTCCCTCCTAGCAAAGGGGTAGATGTCCGACCGCACCCTCACATTAACCTAGCAACCGTCACTTACTTATTTGAAGGCGCTCTGATGCACCGCGATAGCTTGGGCAGCGTTCGCGAAATTCGCCCTGGAGCGGTGAATTGGATGACCGCAGGGCGAGGGATCGTTCATTCTGAACGGTCGCCGGACTCCGAGCGCTGTAGGGAAGTAAACCTGCATGGCATTCAAACCTGGGTGGCTTTGCCAAACGAGCATGAAGAAACCGAACCTTGCTTCCATCATCATGCCGCCACCGATCTGCCAACTTGGGAAGAGCTTGGAGTCTCGTTCGTTCTGATTGCGGGAGCCGCTTACAATCGCCAATCTCCCGTGCAGACGTTTTCGCCAATGTTTTATTTGGATGTGAAACTGATGCCTGGATCGCACTTTACGCTACCTGGAAACTACAGCGAACGGGCAGTTTATAGTGTCACACCAGGACTTGAGATCGATGGAGCGCCATTGGAGCAACATCGCTTAGCGGCGATCAAGGCTGGAAAGGAGATTAAGATCTCTGCCGATGGAGAAGCACGCTGTATCTTAATCGGTGGCGAACCTGTGGGAGAACGACATAAGTGGTGGAATTTTGTTTCAAGCAATCTTGATCGGATTGAGCAGGCCAAGCAAGATTGGAGATTGGGGCGGTTTGGGCAAGTTCCTGGTGAGACAGAATTTATTCCTCTGCCACAGGAACTGGATCGTAAAGAGCAGCCGTTGTAGAGCGATTTCAGTTAGTTTGGAACGAGTGGGGCAAATCTTGGACTCGATGGCAGAGGCAGCGTAGCTTAGGCTTTTCTGGGATACTAGATTTGCTGCTGTCTCGATCTTGAGGATTAAAGCAAAATACTGCTCGAAGGAGAATAGATGTGCTTCTCTGCGCCTGTTAGCTTTGCTGCCAGTGCTTTGTTAGTCCCAACTGGTCTTTATTCCTTGTATACTGCCTATCGGCGGAATCCTGGTTATATTTCCCTGGCTTGTATTCCCATCGCGTTTGGGATTCAGCAAGTTTGTGAAGGACTGGTTTGGATTGGTATTAAAGAAGGTTTTATTGCACAAACAAATCTAGCAGCCTTTGGATTTTTAGCATTCGCCTACTGGTTTTGGCTATTTTGGTCGCCTTGGGCAGTTGCTCAAGCCGAACATCAGTCCATAGTCCAGCAGATTTGCTGGGGAATGGGCTTCATTGGACTCATCTATGGTGGTTTACTTTACTTGCCCCTGTTAGGACATCCTCATTGGTTGTCCGTTCATGCATTTCACCAATCGATTCAGTACGAGACTCAATTGATTTTTGACGGCGTTGTTGCATAAGTAGGAGTTGAGCCAAAGAATCCCTCTGTCCTGATGAAGTTAAGCACCGACCGGAACACTAACAGGCTTCCCCAATTGAATCATTCGGTTTAGCATTGCACATTGACACAATAATTCTGTCGCTT